>DBDD01000152.1:0-14020 GCA_002293365.1 Christensenella sp. UBA941
GAGTTTACAACGAACATGCGCGGAATCTTGTTTTTCTTGCAGATATCGAAAGCCTTTTCCGTCCCAACTACCACGCCCGCGACCGCGCCCACGGCTATAAGCGCCGCGTCCGCAAAAGCGAGGGCGGAAGCGAGCTCGCCCGCGAAGTCGAAATAACCCGGCGCGTCGATGACATTGAACTTGACGTCCTTCCACATCAAAGGCGCCATCGCGGTGGAAATAGAAATTTGGCGCTTTGTCTCTTCCGGATCGTAGTCCGTAGTCGTGGAGCCGTCTTCGACGCGGCCCTGGCGATCGATCAGCCCGGCGGCATAGAGCATGGCTTCGGCAAGCGTCGTTTTGCCCTCGGAGCCGTGGCCCGTCAGCGCGACAGAGATGATCTTGTTCGGTGTACTGACATTCATATTCGGTGTCCCCCTCGATTTAATGCGGTGAGCAATACAGACAATTAGCTGTTTATCATTTTAACAGCGCCGTTTGGCGTTGTAAAGCTATTTGCTGTCGATTTTTCGATTCAGCGCTTCAGACATGACGAGCGCGAGCGCCGTCAGCACGAACAGGAATAATGGATACAGCCATATTCCTATGTAGTCGGCGATCAAGCCGAACAGCGGCGGCATGACGGTAAGGCCCGTATATGCCGACGCCATCTGTACCCCTATGACAGCCTGGGAGTTGTCTTCGCCGAAATTGTTTGGCGTCGAATGTATGATAGCCGGGTAAACCGGCGCGCAGCCAATTCCTATTACGACAAGCCCGTTCAGGCACAGCCAAGGGGCTTCCACGGGGAGCCAAACGGCTAATATGCCTAACGTCGCGACGCCTACTCCAATCCGGATCATATTACGGTCGCCAATTTTGTTGGAAACGAGCCCGCATACAAAACGCCCCGCCGTAATTCCGATATAGAACAGCGCCGCGTAGCTCGCCGCGGTTTCCGCGCTTACGCCCCTATGAAGCGCAAGATAGCTTGCCGCCCACAGCCCCGCCGCGGCTTCCATAGCGCAGTAGCAAAAAAAAGCGATAAGCATAAAGACGACGCCGCGAAGCTTTATTATCTCGCCTAATTTTTTGGGCCGCGAGCGCTCTAAACCGGCCGCCGGGGTTGTCTTTTTCCATAGCGGCAGCGAGAAAAACAGTATCGCCGTCAAAACCATTTGGGCTATGGCCACGCTGCGATAGCCCGTTTGCCAGCCGAAGCCGCCCGTAAGGCAGTAACTCATTACGTATGGGCTAATGGCCGCGCCCACGCCCCACATACCATGCAAAAAGTTCATATGCCGCGAGGAATAGTTGAGCGCGACGTAATTGTTCAGCGCCGCGTCGACAGAACCCGCGCCCAAGCCGTAGGGTATTGCCCATAGGCAGAGCATCCAAAAAGCGTTTGAAGCGGAAAAGCCCCAGAGCGCCGCCGCGGTAAGCAATACGCTAAACGCCGTCACCTTCCCCGCGCCGAGTTTCCGGGTAAGGCGGTCGGAAAAGAGGCTGGAGACGATCGTACCGCCGGCGATGATCATCGAAACAACCCCGGCGTAGGAAAGCGGCGCGTTCATCTGTTGCCCGATAACAGGCCACGCCGAACCCAAAAGCGAATCGGGCAGCCCGAGGCTAATAAACGCGAGGTAGATAAAGGCGATTAGCAGTGTGGCCATTAATGCCTCCAAACGACTATTCTAATCTTGTAGGGGCGCGCATTGCGCGTCCGTGGTCATTATGAATGTCTGGTTTATGGGTCGCGGACGGCTTTCTCGTACATTTCGAGTATCCGCGCGTAAACCGGCTCGTCTTCGCCGATTTGGCAAATTTCTTTCAGCGCCAGCGCCGCGGGCATTTCAAGCGCCTCGTGCGAAAAGCGCAGCGCGAGCGCTATGCCCAGCGCAATACCCGTATAATCGCAGCCGGATTCCAAACAAAGGCGCAGCGCGCCTGTCATACGGTCGCCCGGGGCCAGCTTGCGGCGCAGATCGCGCCCGACGCGGTATACGGTATCGCCGAGCCGGCGGTTCGCGAAGCGAAAGAGTAAATCCTCCACATGCGCGTGTAATTCTTCCGAGCCGACGCCGTACTTTTTCGCTAAAGCGTCCGCGCTCGATATCATCGCGCATCGGACGACGGCTTCGATATCCGGCGTTCCGACGGCCTCCCATATGTACGTTTGGCCTAGATAGTCCCCGCAATAGGCCGCAAACGCGTGCCCCATGTTGTGTATGTAGAGCTTGCGCTGTACATAAAACGAAAACGGCGAGTACGGCTTTATGCCCCGTATGGCGGGTATGCCCGCCTTAAACGCGGCGCTATCGACAGGAAGAGACGCGTACGCCTCCACGCAGACGCGCAGCTCGTCGCCATCGCGCAATTCCGGCGTTTGAAGCGGCACCATGCGGCCGATCGACGTTTCGACCAGGCCCACGCTTTCATCGAACCATGCGCGCGCCGCTTCTGGCAGACGCTCTAAAAGCAGTTCGCGGAAAACGGGCCCGGCGTTTTGTAAATTTTCACAGATGAGGATATCGAGCGGCGCGCCGCCGTTTTCATATCTTTTATATAGACCCAAAGCGACTGCCGGCGCTATGCGCGGCAAAACATTCGCCCCCACCGCCGTAGCCATCAAATCGGCGCGGACGATAGCGTCCGCCGCCGCGTGTTCGTCGCGCCCGTCTATCGCCGCCACATTTTCAACCTGAACGTCCGAACAAGATTCGTTTGCCAAAATGCGCACCGGATACGATCCGCGTTCGTTTAGGGCCTGTACGAGCTCCGTGTTTACGTCGATAAACGTCGTTTGGTAACCGGATTCGAAGAGCAGCTGGCCTATGAAACCGCGCCCGATATTCCCCGCGCCGTAGAGCACCGCCTTTTTCATAGAGCGGCCGCCCATTTGATAATCTCGCCGAGCGGGCGCATACCGTCGATGGAGTTCGAGTGCGAAAGATTGGCCGCGGCGGCCAGATTCGCGATATGCAGGCCTTCGTCGACCGGCAGATCGTTGGCTATGGCGTATAGCATTCCGGCGCAAAAGGCGTCGCCCGCGCCGACCGCGCCTTTTATATAGCCCTCCGGCAGCTTAAGCGACGGCTCGAAGAAAAATTCGCCGGCCTTTGTCATGGCCCAGCCGCCTTGCGGCGCATGGATGACTACCAGCTCGTTTACTCCGAGCTTTAGAAGCTCGGCGCACGCCGCTTTTACGCGCCCCGCGTCTATCTCGCCGCCCTCAACAAGAGGAAACCCGACCGTATTCCCGGCCTCGGCCTCGTTCATAAAAAGCGTATCCGTATAGGGCAAGCTCGGCAGGATAACCTCTTTATAGCGTTCTCCCGTCTCCGTTACGCAGTCCATCGACGTTTTTACTCCGCGCTTTTTCAGCGTTTTCAATACCTTTGCCATCCCCGTCCCGTGAACGGGATCGGGCGCGTCAAGGCCGTCGAGTAATAGCGCGTAGCCTACGTGCGCCATGGACGTGCGGATAAGCTCAAAATCGATGGATTCACAGCTAAGCGCGGCGCAAGCGCCTTGCGCCGTAAAGAATGTACGCGCGCCGGACGTTTTTTCTGTCATAACGTCGGTAAAGGACGTTGGGAGCGTCGGATGAACGCCGATACCGCCGGCGTCCACGCCCTTCCCGGCGAGCTTGCCGACAAGATATTTCCCGCTGTCGTCATTGCCCACAAGCCCCACCGCGGCCACGGTAAGCTCCGGAGAAAGCACCTTGAGGCTAACGGACGTATTTGCCGCAAGGCCGCCCACGCTCCGCGAGACGTCGGATATGTTGCTCAGGTTCCCCTTGGGCGGATAGCTGTCGATCATTTTGATAACGTCGACGACCAGACTGCCAATAAACGTTACGCCTTTTCGCATTTTAAGCACCTTCAAGCAAATATTTGTTATGTCATGACATTATACCATCGCATCAATCGATTGCAAAATAATGTTTATAGTGTGTTGAGTAAAAAAGCGCGTATATGACCAGCACATTCGACGGAATAATACAAATAGCGATAAAATTCGATTATTTAGAACGAGAAGGAATTGCTTTTTATATTCAATACTATTATACTCGTTATAAAGCTAAAAAATAAACAATATATAGCCGCAATAATTATAAACCGCGACGGCAATGCTTCGCACGAAAAGATTACAACACGGGGGATGCGCCAAATGAATCAAAAGATGCTCTCGGTCGGCGAATTTTCAAAGATAACGCGCACAAGCGCTAAAGCGCTGCGGCATTACGATAAAATCGGTTTGCTTTCCCCCATGACCCGCGGCGAAAATAATTACCGTTATTACTCCATACGGCAATTGGCGCTGTGCAACGCGATACGCGTTTTGCTGAAGGTAGGCGTGCCGCTAGCGGAGATTAGCGGCTTAAAACGCACGCGTACTCCTGAAATCGTGGACAAGATTTTGGCGCGCCAAAAAGAAGCGATAAACGCCGAAATAGACAAGCTGAGGGATACCCATATATTGCTGGACACCTTCGCTCTTTCTATTAAACTGGGCCTGCAAGTCGACGAAAACATCATCTGCATACAGTATCTGCCCGCTGAAAACGTTATTATCGGCGCTCAGAACGATTATTCAAACGGCAAGGACGATTATGACGCGCTGTTCGATTTTTATAAATCCGTGAGCGACATGGAAACAACATCGGAATTGGAGCTGCTGTACCCTATCTGGGCCATACACTCTGCGGAAAAGATCATAAAGGGCGATTATTCTTATCCGGAGCGCTATTATTTTTATAATCCCAAGGGGCAAGACGAACGGCCCGCCGCGATGTACGCGATCGGCCATATGCGCGCCGGCTACGGGCAGAACGACGAGCTTTTCGAACGCATAAAATGCTTCATCGATCAGAACGGCTTTGAAATCTGCGGAAACGCCTACGAAGAGTATTTGTTTAACGAGGTCTGCATCAGGGACGATACGAAGTACCTTTTGCGTATTATGATTACCGTGCGCGAAAAGGGAGCGCACGAGGCAAAGCCCGCCCCGGAGCTAAATGCTGATTATTTTGGGCTCTATAGCGGAGAAAATCAAGCATATGGTAAAAAGGCTAAATAGCATTGCTTCCTTCCATAGGCATGGCTAGCTGTATCGAGCTGCCTTCGGCCTTCATAGCCGACGCCTTTTCTATCTGCTTCGCCATAATGAAATTATAAAACCGGTCTTTTTGATCCTTGCTAGCGTTATTGAACGCTATCGCGACTTTGAACCGGGGCCTCCCGTACTCCACCTTTTCTTTGCGCAGCACAACGCCTCCCACAGTTTCGCGCTCACCAATGCTGAAGTCCAGCGAAACGCTGTCGCCAGGCATAAGGTCGACGTCGGTGGCAATCAGCATGCCGCCGTCGCTGAAGTTGATCATCTTTGCGTCGGCGGGCTGATCGCCTATTTCCAGCTCTAGCATCTGCCGGACTTCGACGGCCAGCGATAGGGGCAGCCGGTAACAGTCCCTGCGCTGGGAGCGCTCGATCTTGCCAAGAGGCTCCAGCTTTGCGTAGGCGACGCCGTCCCTCTCGATTTTTTCAACGCAGCGCGCCGGAATCACAAACATTTCGGATAATTCTTTTTCGATATCGGCTGTGAAATATACCAGAAACATCTCGTCGCGCGGAAGAGGATAGTAATCGCCGCGATACTTCGGCATTTCGACGACGAAATAGCCGTCGGGGTAGATCTCTGAAACTACCGTCGGCAGCGACAGCGAGCCTCTTTTTCCTTGTTCGTCAAAGACCCGAAGGTCTACGGATACCTTGGTTCCTTCGGTTAATTTTACGGCGCGCTCTTCGTCTGCGCCAACCAAAGCCAATTCGGCTTGGATCGAATCCTGCCTATTGTATTCCACGCTAAGCAAGTATTTCCTAAGCTTCCATATCATCTCGTCGAAGTTTATCGGCTTTCCGATATGGTCGTTCATTCCCGCTTTCAGGCAATTATCGATATCGTCCTTGAAAACGTTCGCCGTCATGGCGATAATGGGGATTTCTTTACACCATTGCTCGGGTATGGCGCGTATCCGGCGCGTCGCCTCCAGCCCGTCCATTACGGGCATTTGCATATCCATAAACACCATGTCGTACTTGTCCGGCTGGGCTTCCATCAAAGCCAGCGCCTCGCCGCCGTTTTCGGCGCAGTCTATATCGAGCCCCGTTTCGGATAGAAGCGATAGAACAATTTCCCTGTTGATCTCGATATCTTCGGCGAGTAAAAGCGTCTTCCCCGCAAACTCGTCGACGTTCTCGCTCTCGCCGCCTTCGTTTGGCCCGCCGAGGCAATCGTTCATACAATCGACGAGCGCGGATGAAAGGACGGGCTTAACAATGCCCTTGTCCGCGCCGGAGCGCAGCACGGCTTCCTGCAGCTTCTCCCAGTCCGTGGACGCCGTCATGATTATAGCGCAGCGCTCCCCGCGAGCGCGAATCCATTCGGTTAGCCTCACGCCGTTTATGGACGGCGTATACAGGTCTATGAAGTATACGTCGAAGCCGCCATGCTTTTCGATTATTTGGCAGGCCGCAGGCCCGTCTCCCGCCGTCTCGCAATACACCTCCATCCTGTCGAAGGACTCCTTGAATTGGCGCCGTGTGAGCCTTGAACCGTCTACCACCAGGACGCGAACGTTTTCCCATTGTACGCCGGGCTTTAGCATCGAGCGAAGATTCCGCGCGCCGTTTTGAAGCTTTACGGTGAAGATGAAGCGCGAGCCTTTGCCAGGCTCGGACTCCACCCATATCCGGCCGCCCATAAGCTCAACAAGGCGCTTTGATATGGCCAGGCCCAGCCCCGTCCCTCCATACTCGCGGCTTATGCCGCTCTCGGCTTGCTGGAACGATTGAAATAGCTTGGATTGCTGCTGGGGCGTAATGCCGATACCGCTGTCGGCTACGCCGATTCTGATTTCGTTGACTCCGTTTTCCTCGCCTACGAGCGAGACGCCCAAATGTATCTTTCCTTTTTCGGGCGTAAACTTTACGGCGTTCGCCAGGAGGTTTGTGATAATCTGCGTCAGGCGCTGATCGTCGCCGATTACGAATCGCGGCACGTTGCCGTCCATGCTGACCGTGAAATGTTGGTTTTTCTCGTTTACGCGATAGCTGATAACCGATATCACCTTTTGCAGCATCTGCTCGAAGTTGAATTCCAGCGGCGAAAGCTCGAGCTTTCGCGATTCGATTTTGGACATGTCGAGGATGTCGTTGATTACGCCGAGCAAGTGGGTCGACGCTTCTTCGATTTTCCCTAGGGAGTAGTTCTTGCGCTTAACCTCGGCGGATCGCAGGCCGATCGCCGTCATTCCGATTACGGCGTTTAGCGGCGTGCGCATCTCGTGGCTCATGCTGGATAAGAACTCGCTTTTAGCCAGATTGGCGGACTGCGCCTCGTCTAGCGCGTGCTGTAGCTCCGCGGCGGTCGCGTTTAGCTCTTTTTCCATTTCGTGGCGAATCATCGCGTCGGCAATCAGCTCGCTTGCCGAGCGCAATGTGGCCTCCTCGCTTGGCGAGAAGCGCCTCCGTTTTTTGCAGTCGTCGAATCCGACCGAGCCCCAGAACTGCCCCTTAAGAAAGATCGGCATAACCGCGATCGACAGTACGCCTTGCGGCGACAGCAAGTTTCGTTCGTCTATCGGCAGCTCGTCGACGATGCAGTTTACGCATCGCCCGTTTGAAAGCGCCTCTTCCCATGTCGGCACGTCGGCGTATTCGACTTCTATAGCGGAGCTCGCGAACGGCTCCGAGCGCCCCACTCCCGTCCATCCGTAGATTTCGCGGTAGCAAAGCCGCCCGTCCTTCATGAAATTCCGGAATATGTAGGTGCGGTCTACCTCTACCGCCTTCGCCATAATCTGCATTGAGCGCAGCAGATCGCTGTCGAAGGTATCGGCTGTGGAGGCCAGCATCGTGGAGGATACTTGGTTTACCGCCTGTAAAAGCTGGTTCTTCCGGCTAATCTCGGCCATCATACTCTTCGCGTTCTCTTCAGCCAAACGGATTTTATGCGCTTCTTCATTGCGAACGACGGCGTTGACCAACATGAAGCTCGCCGAACGCAATATGTCGGCTTCGTCCATGGTAAACTCCCGCTCACGCGTATTGTCCTCGAAGAGAACATAGCCCCAAAACTCTCCGGAAGCAAATACCGGGATAGCTATCGCCGAAAGGCTAGCGAGCCTTTCGGCTTCCGGCAAACGGCGCACCGGGCCGTTGATGCGCATGCCCGACGAAAGCTTATCGAACCAGTGCGGAGTATACTTGTCTATGGAGTTTGTAGGATCGTCTTGGTTGGGCATATACGAACCGAAATCTTTGCTCCATGTAAAGATATGCGACGCGTACACTCCGTCCTCTTTTTGTACGTTGCGGGAAATCGTCATCATGTCGATATCCGCTAATTCGGCAATAAGGCCGATGCCCATCTTCATCGTTTCGAAGAAGGTTTCCTCGTTTTGCGAAAGGAAAATTATCGCCGCGTTGTTTAAAGCGTCGAGCATCGTTCCCCTACGCTCAAGCATCTCTTCTGTTTCTACTAGCTCTGTAATGTCTATAGCGTATTCGAGATGCGCCTTCTTTTCCCCGGGCCAGTCAATCATCCTCGCCGTCTTGCGCAGCGTGCGGTTCTTGACTTTTTCCTTATGATTCCATTCCAGAATCATTCCGGGTTCTTTCATAAGTTCTTTATATGGACAGTTTGGGCACGGCTCGTCTAGGCCCTGAAGCAGCTTATAGCACACCTGCCCGACGCCGTCGCTCTCTATCTCGAAGTACTGGCGGATGCTGTCATTCAGAAAGAGAATCTTGCCGTCCTCGGGGGTACATACCGTTATAAGCGCTTGCATGCCGTTCAGTATGCTCTTCAGATTCTCCTGTTGGTTCGCGCAGTCGGTGATATCGTGTATCATTTCGATAAAGCCGGCAGTGGAACCATCCATATTTTTAAGAAGTTCGACCTCCACACGGTAAGACGCGTCGCCATGTTTGAAAAAGGTCTGCATGATTCCGCGCTTGGCGCGCGTCAAGCTACAGTTGTCCGTACCGCAAATACAAAACTTTTCTTGGTCGCAAGGCTTGCCTAGCATATCTTCGCGCTTAACGCCGAAGAGCTTTTCCGCCGCCGCGTTTACATAGACCCAGCTTGTATCGGCGTCCGCAACTCTAACGGGAAACGGTATAGCCTCCAATACGGACATGAACCACCTCGCCCCCGTACCAGCCAAGCGCTCTACCTCACAAAGAAGTTCGTTCGTTTTGGTATTATCAATCATTTGAATCCCTCTTTCGAGCTAACCGTATCTTTATTTGCTAATATATAAATTTAATTTCTATTATTATTAATAATATCCGCCCATCTCGCCTTGTCTTATATCTTATTCTATCGCCCCTTTTATTATATCATATTCGTCGCTTTTTCGGCTTTTATAGCTCTATTATATTATTATTTGTTTCCATCGATTTATCATATATTATTTATTTTTATATAGAATATAACCTTCCAGCGCGGGAAGGTCAATAGGTTTTTTGGTTTTTTTGTGTAATTTATAATATGTGATATGATGAGCCTATATTTTCGCGATACGCTTCAAGGAATTCTTTAATAATTGCTGCTCGTCCTCTTCGAATAGCTCCAAAGCCTGAGCGTTGCTGCGCTCGATAATACCGTCGATTTCGCGCTGCATTTTCGCCCCGCGTTCCATAAGAAAAACGTTGACGCCGCGGCGGTCGTCCTGGCTGTGCCTGCGCTCTACAAGAGCCTTTTCTTCCATGCGCGTTAAAAGGCCCGTTATCGTAGAGGCGTCCAGAGCGCTTAGCGCGGCAAGCTGCGAGGGCGAAAGCCCGTCTTCGCCCCAAAGATGGTATAGTAAAATATACTGGGCGGGCGTAATGCCGCATTCGCTCAGGTTCTTTTTGAAAAGCAGGTTCACTTTAATCTGCGCTTGCGTAAGCAAATAGTTTATACATTCTTCGATTTTCATGATTTAATTATGCTACTAAAAATTTGCCGCGTCAATGTTTTTGGCCCAAATATTTTACTTGATAATTATTTGTATGCAAAGTATAATGCAAATTAGAGTTATGAAACTATAATTTATTGCTTCACAGACTAAACAACGAAAGGACTACGCTATGGATTTCAAACTGAGCAAGTCACAACAGCTTTCCCAGGAGCTGTTCAGGCGGTTTGCCGAAACCGAGATTCGCCCCCTGGCCCGGGATATGGACGAGGCGGAGGAATACTCGATGGAGCTTGTACAAAAGATGCAGGCGCTCGGCTTCTTTGGCATTCCGTATCCAAAGAAATACGGCGGAGCGGGCGCGGATACGCTAACGTACGCGCTGTGCATGGAGGAGGTCAGCAAGGTAGACGCCTCTACCGGCATAACGATCTCCGTTCATACGTCGCTCTGTTGCACATGCATCCACGACTACGGCACGGAGGAACAGAAACAGGAATTCCTGCGGCCGCTGGTCGACGGGCGCAAGGTGGGCTGCTTTTCGCTTACGGAGCCAAACGCCGGCAGCGACGCCTCCGGGCTTCAAACAAGCGCTGTGCTCGACGGCGACGAGTATATCATCAACGGCGCAAAGGTCTTTACGACGAATTCCGGCTTTGCGGATACGTTTATCGTGTTCGCCGTCACGGACAAGGCTATGGGCTCCGAGGGCATCTCGGCGTTCATCGTCCCGCGGGAAACGCCGGGGCTGACGGTCAGCGCCAACATCCCGCGCATGGGCATACGCGCGGCGTCCAACTGCGGCGTATCGTTTGAAAACATGCGCGTACCGGCCAAGAACCGCCTGAAACGCGAAGGGCTCGGCTTCGAAATCGCCATGCATGCGCTCGACGGCGGGCGAATCGGCATCGGCGCGCAAGCGGTGGGTATAGCCCAGGGCGCGTTCAACGAGGCGTTCAAATATGTAAAGGAGCGCAAGCAGTTTGGCCGGCCCATAAACGCGTTCCAGAATACGCGCTTTACGCTCGCCGGGATGCAGACGCAGATCGACGCGGCGCGGCTTCTCGTATGGCGCGCGGCGAAGATGAAGGACGACGGCGAGGAATACGGCCCCGCGGCGGCGATGTGCAAGCTCTTCGCCTCCGAAACGGCAAACGAGGTTACGCGCCTGGCGGTGCAATTGCTTGGCGGCTACGGCTTTTCGCGCGAATATCCCGTGGAGCGCATGATGCGCGACGCCAAGATAACCGAAATCTACGAGGGCACAAGCGAGGTCATGAAAATGGTCATCTACGGCTCCCTGAAGGCGAAGTGAGGTGCTGAAATGAAAATAATCGTATGCATAAAGCAAGTACCGGACACCAACGAAGTCACCATCGATCCGGATACCAATACGCTGGTTAGAACGGGTATCCCAGTAATCATCAACCCGGACGACAAGTCCGGCATAGAGGCCGCGCTCACATTGCGCGGTAAGATTCCCGGCAGCACGGTCACCGTCGTTTCTATGGGCCCGCCGCAGGCCGAAATGGCGCTGCGCGAAGCGCTCTCCATGGGCTGCGACGACGCCGTGCTAATAAGCGGGCGGCAATTCGGCGGCTCGGATACATTGGCGACGTCCACTATTATCGCCGCGGCGCTTAAAAAGATCGGGTTCGACCTCATCTTTACGGGCAGACAGGCTATCGACGGCGATACGGCGCAGGTCGGCCCGCAAATCGCGGAGCATTTGGGTATCCCGCAGGTGAGCTATGTGGAAGAGATTACGCCGGAAACGGATTCGCTGGTCGTTTTGCGCCAGTTTGAGGACAGGTATCACAGGCTGCGCGTAAAGCTCCCTTGCCTGCTCACGGCTATCAAGGACTTGGCCGAGCCCCGGTTTATGACGGTTGAGGGCATCGTGGACGCGGACGAAAAGCAAATCCGGATCATGGACTATGAAGCGCTTTCGGATGTTCTCGATCCAAAGACGATCGGCCTAAAGGGCTCGCCCACGAACGTCGTGCGCTCCTTCACAAAGGAGCCGAAGTCGCAAGGCGCGGTGCTCAAGGGCCTAACGGCCGACGAAGCCGTGGACGCGATCATGGCGCGGCTGCACGAGAGCCATTTGGTGTAGGGGGAGTGTGTGTTATGAGCAAAAACGTATTTGTCATATGCGAACAGCGCAGCGGGATTTTGCAGCCGGTCAGCTTCGAGCTTTTGGGCGAGGCCTCCTCTTTGGCAAAGGACTTGAACCAGCGCGTCGTCGCCGTGCTTTTAGGCGATAATATCGCGAGCCACGCAGAGGAACTCATCCACTACGGCGCGGACGAGGTTATCGTCGTGGACAATCCTACTTTAAAGGAATACCTGACCGAGCCGTACGCGAAGGCGATTACGGCCGTTATCAAGGCGAAGGACGCCGAAATCGTGCTTTTCGGCGCAACGAGTATCGGGCGCGACCTCGCGCCGCGTATCTCCGCGCGCATCAAGACCGGCCTGACCGCCGACTGCACGGGCCTGAACATCGACCCGGACACGAAGCTTCTGATGATGACGCGCCCAGCCTTTGGCGGCAATTTGATGGCCGTCATCCGCTGCAAGGATCACAGGCCCCAGATGGCGACGGTACGCCCCGGCGTCATGCAGCCGATGGAAAAGGACACGGAGCGCACGGGCAGCGTGGAGAATTTCGAAGTCGCTCTAAGCGAAGCGGATAAGACCGTCGAGCTGCTGGAGGTAATTCCAAAGAGCAAAACCGTCGCCGATATCACGCAGGCCAAGTGCCTCATAAGCGGCGGGCGCGGCCTTGGAAAGGCGGAAAACTTCAAGATTTTGCGCGAGCTCGCGGAGGTTCTGGACGCCGAGGTTTCCGCCTCGCGCGCAGCCGTGGACGCGGGCTGGATCGATAAAGAGCGCCAGGTCGGCCAAACGGGCAAAACCGTCCGGCCAGAGCTGTACTTGGCCTGCGGTATTTCCGGCGCGATTCAGCACGTAGCCGGCATGGAAAACGCCAATCTCGTCATAGCGATAAACAAAAGCGAAACCGCGCCGATCTTCGGCGTTTCGGACTTGGGCGTCGTGGGCGATTTGCACGTAATCGTGCCCAAGCTGCGCGAAGCCATTATTAAGGCGAAGTCGGCGGGTATCGACTACAAGGCCCCCTCCGTAGAGCAATACGTCGGCCTTGAAAACGTGCTGTACCACGTACAAAACGGCATAGCCTACCTTACCATTAACCGCCCGAATCAGCTTAACGCGCTGAACCGTAAGACGCTTACGGAAATCGGCTCCGTCGCGGACAAGCTCATGAACGACGAGTCCGTCAAGGTGCTTATAGTGCGCGGCGCGGGCGGACGAGCTTTCGTAGCGGGGGCGGATATAAAGGAGATGCAGGAGCTTACGCCCGAGGAGGGCAAGGAGCTTTCCGCCTTTGCGCAGCAGGTCTTCTCAAAGCTCAAGGCGCTGCCGCAAATAGTCATAGCGGCGATAAACGGCTACGCGCTTGGCGGCGGAAACGAGCTAGCCATGGCTTGCGATATCCGCGTCGCCAGCTCGCGCGCGAAGTTCGGCCAGCCGGAGGTAAATCTGGGGCTCATTCCCGGCTTTACGGGTACGCAGCGCCTTTCGCGCCTCGTGGGCGACGGCGACTCGAAGCGGATGATCTTCACGACGGAGATGCTAAGCGCCGAGGAAGCGCTGCGCATCGGTCTCGTCAACGTCGTCGTGCCGCCGGAGGGGCTTATGCGCACCACTCGCGACATGGCTCTAAAGATTATGTCCAAGAGCATGATCTCCGTCAAGCTCGCCAAGCGTTCGATCAATGAAGGGCTGCCGCTGGAGTTCCAGCAAGGCTTGCTTGTCGAAAACGATTGCTGGACGAAGTGCTTTGAAGAAAGCGGCGACGGCAAAGAAGGCATGACCGCTTTCGTAGAAAAGCGGCAGGCGAAGTTTAGCTGAGTAAACAGCGATTACTGTAGGGGCTAATCGGCAATGAACCGGGGATTGCCAAGGGGCGAAGCCGTTTAGCAGTTAGGAATTAGGAACCAGGCATTAGTTTCGCCTGTGCGCGGGGATTGCCAAGGGGCGAAG
>DBDD01000152.1:14029-21334 GCA_002293365.1 Christensenella sp. UBA941
CGGGAGGGGCAAAAAACGCTTAGATAACAAAATGATATTAGCAAAGCAGGAGGAAATATGGATTTCTTGGCATGCGTCCAAACACGGCGCAGCATTCGCAAATATAAGCAAGAGCCGGTTCCAAACGGCGTCATCGAGCGCGTTATAAGCGCGGCGACGTTTTCGCCGAGCTGGAAAAACGCGCAGACGGCGCGCTACGTCGTCGTCCGCGACGCGGATTTAAAGAACGAGCTGGCCGAAAAATGCTCGATGGGCTTTGAGTTCAACAAAAACACTATTAAGAACGCGCCCGCAATCGTATTGCTAACGACGGTTTCCAGCCGTTCCGGCTACGAGCGCGACGGCTCGTTTAGTACGAGCAAGGGTACGCACTGGGAGAGCTTCGACGCGGGCATTGCCGCGCAGACGCTCTGCCTCGCCGCTCACGCCGAAGGGCTCGGCACAGTTATCCTGGGCATCTTCGACGAGGACAAGGTTGTAAAAGCCGCTAACATCCCCGAGGGGGAAAAGCTCTCGGCGATGATCGCCATAGGCTATCCCGGCGAAGCGCCCAATATGCCCAAGCGAAAAGCGCCTCAGGATATAACGAAGTACATCGGATAGAGGAGGAAGCAAGCTATGAAAATCGCAGTAATCGGAGGGGGGCCCGGCGGGTACGTCGCCGCCATTCGCGCGGCGCAGCTCGGCGCGGAGGTCACTCTAATCGAAAAGGATCGCTTAGGCGGCACATGCTTAAACGTAGGCTGTATTCCGACAAAGGTTTTGCTTCATGCCACGGAGCTTATCGCCAGCCTTAAGCATGCCGGAAGCTACGGAATATCCGCCGAGAACGTCTCGCTGGACTGGAGCGTTCTGCAAAAAAAGAAAAACGACGTCGCCCAGCGGCTTTCAAGAGGCGTCGAATCGCTGCTGGCGGCGCGAAATATCCGCGTGATAAGCGGCGAGGCCCGGTTTATCGAAGCGCATTCGCTGTCCGTCGGCGGCGAAAAACTCGCCTTCGACAAGGCCATTATCGCGAGCGGTTCCGTCAGTGCGGCTTTAAATATTCCCGGAGCTCAGTCCGGCCGCGTAATAACAAGCACCGAGGCCCTTAGCCTTTCGAGCCCGCCTAAGTCCCTCGTGATAGTCGGCGGCGGCGTAATAGGCGTAGAGCTTGGCAGCGTATACGCGCGGCTGGGCTGCGCCGTAACCATAATCGAATTCATGGAGAGCATATTGCCCAATATGGACTCGGAGCTGGCCGCGCTTCTCGGCAGAACGCTCGCAAGACAAGGCGTAAAAATACATGTCTCTAGCGCCGTTACTTCGATATCGGACAATGGCGACGTACATTTTAATCAAAAGGACGGCGCTCCGGGCTGCGTAAACGGCGAAAAGATTCTCGTCGCTGTGGGCCGCCGCCCGAATACGGAGGGTCTGAACCTTTCCGCGCTGGGCGTTAGGACGGAGCGGGGCGCAATCGCCGTCGACGGGTATATGCGTACCGGCGTACCGGATATCTACGCGATAGGCGACTGCACGGGCGGCATGATGCTCGCTCACGCCGCTTCCGAACAGGGCGTCGTCGCGGCCGCAAACGCGGTTCGGGGGGATCACGAGCAGTTTTCCGACAAAACAGTTCCGGCATGCGTCTACACGGAGCCGGAATTTGCCATGGTTGGCATGACCGAAGCCGCGGCGCGCGAAACGCGGGGAAACATCATTATCGGCAAGTTCAATCTCGCGGCAAACGGCAAAACGATGCTGATGGGCGGCGCGGGCGTTGTAAAAATCATTGCGGACGCCGAAACCGAGGAAGTCCTCGGCCTGCATATTTTGGGGCCGCGGGCCACAGAAATGATTCAAGAGGGCGCGCTCGCGCTTAGGCTTAGCGCAACCTTGAACGATATCGTCTCAACCGTCCACGCGCACCCTACGGTATCGGAGGCTATTATGGAGGCGGCCTCGGACGCGAAAAAGCTGTGCATACATAAGATTTAAAGAGCAGCGATCATGGATAGCCGCGCGTCAGCTATCCATGATCGCGGGATCGTAGGGCGCTTGGCGGTTTACGCAATGTTCGCGCGTGCAGAGCGCGCAGCTTACGTAGCCTGATTCCGACGGGAACAGGATGCCCGACATGGACTTGGTGGGATGCATCAAGAAGCCGTCTGTCAAAACGACGCCAGTATCGCTTTTTACGTCGCCAAGCAACGCAAAGAGCCCGGGTTGCTGCTCTATCGGCCAGACGTCGATATTGCCGGAGCCCGGGTTCATAGAAGAAAATCTCCCGACGCCGTGTTTTGTCGTGAACATCTCAAAAAACTGCGTCCTGGCCTCGCGCAGTACCAATTCCTTCAGCGCGTCGAGCCAAAGATAGACGAAATAATCCTTCTCCCGGCGCGACCAAACGTCGATTTCCTCGCCGCAGGTAAGTATATATGCGTATACGCGGCCTATTTCGCGCAAGTTTTTCGCCATAACGGCGCTAATAAAGACCTCTTTTTCGATAAATACGGCGTCGCCGTCGATTTTTTTGACCTCGCAACCCCTATAAACGGCCTTTGGCTTCGCTACGGCCATGGCTTCTACAAAGAGTGGGCGCATCATCGCGATATCGTCCTCCTCTTCGAGGCGGATATGCCTAACGAATTCATCGAATGTGAGGGTGATTTGAAAGTCGTCGATAACAAAGCGTTCGTTCATGGCGTATATATCCTTTTATATGATCACTTATTCTATCATTCACGCGCCATTTTTGCCATATTCCGTTAAATTTTGATAGACAATGGCCCTTTTCTTTGCTACAATCCAAGTGATAAGCACACCTGCAATAACCGGTATTTCATTTCCGCAAAGCCATCGGCTCTCTTTCGGGCATGGTTTATTTTTGTTTTCTTAATTTCAGACAGCTTTTGGGAGGCATCTATGAGAGAAAGAATTTTTGGCGTTTTACAGCGTGTTGGTAGGGCTTTTATGCTGCCGATCGCGATATTGCCCGTAGCGGGCCTGCTGCTCGGCATAGGCAGCTCCTTTACAAACGAAACCTGGCTGCAAACGAACAATCTACTGTCCGCAATGGGCCCCGGAACCCTACTGTATACGATCTTATCCGTCATGGCGGCCTGCGGCGATATCGTTTTTACGAACCTGTCCATTATCTTCGCCGTCGGCGTGGCTATCGGCATGGCGAAGAAGGAAAAGGAGGTCGCGGCGCTTTCGGGCGCGATAGCCTTCTTCGTTATGCACTCCGCTATAGGCGCGATGTTGAAGATCACCGGCGCGGCGGCGAATATGCTGCCGGGGGCCGTAGCCGCCGTCGTCGGCATTGAGTCGCTGCAAATGGGCGTATTCGGCGGCATCATAGTCGGGCTCGGCGTTGCGGCGCTGCACAACCGTTTCTATAAAATCGAGCTGCCGCAGGTACTCGCCTTCTTCGGCGGGACGCGCTTCGTGCCGATCATATCGGCCGCCGTTTACGCCGTCGTCGGCGTATTGATGTTCATATTGTGGCCTCCCGTGCAGAACGCGATGTACTCCGTCGGCGACGCTGT
Organism: Christensenella sp. UBA941; assembly: GCA_002293365.1. Lineage (GTDB taxonomy): Bacteria > Bacillota > Clostridia > Christensenellales > UBA941 > UBA941. The sequence goes on from DBDD01000152.1 coordinate 17,563, forward strand.
GCGGGCGTCCGGCTACGGCGGTACGCTTCTATACGGCATCATGGAGCGCGCGCTCATCCCATTCGGCTTGCATCACGTATTCTACATGCCGTTCTGGCAAACGGCGGTGGGCGGCTCCATGACGATAGACGGCGTGCTCGTCGAGGGCGCGCAAAATATCTTCTTTGCGCAGCTCGCCTCGGAATCAACAGTACAGTTCAGCGTCGAAGCGACGCGCTTCATGTCCGGCAAATTCCCGTTCATGATCTTCGGGCTTCCCCTTGCGGCCTACGCCATGTACCGCTGCGCGTTTGCCGAGCATAAAAAGATCGCGGGCGGCTTGCTTTTCTCCGCCGCGCTCACATCGATTCTGACGGGTATAACAGAGCCGCTGGAGTTCACGTTCCTATTCGTCTCTCCCTTGCTTTACGCCGTACACTGCGTGCTCGCCGGCGCTAGCTATATGCTCATGCATATATTTGGAGTCGGCGTCGGCATGACCTTCTCTGGCGGATTCATAGACTTGCTCTTGTTCGGCATTTTGGAGGGAAACGATAAGACGCACTGGGTGAACATCGTTTGGGTGGGCCTTGCGTACGCCGCCGTCTACTATTTCCTCTTCCTCGGAGCGATAAAGAAGTTCAAGCTAAAGACGCCGGGCCGCGAGGACAGCGGCGAGGAGACGAAGCTATATCGCCGCGCCGACGTTGAAGCCGCAAAGGGCAAGGCCGCAAGCGCCGCGGAATCGGCTAGCGGCGGAAGTACAAGCGTTTCAGCGCTTATCTTGCAAGGTCTCGGCGGGAAAGCGAACGTCAGCGACGTGGACAGCTGCGCGACGCGCCTGCGCGTTACCGTCTTCGACGCTAATAAGGTGGACGAGGCCAAGCTCAAGCAGAGCGGCGCGGCAGGAATCATCAAAAAGGGCACGGGCGTACAGGTCATCTACGGGCCGAGAGTGTCCGTTATAAAGTCCGAGCTGGTGGACTATATCTCCACGCCGGAGGCTGATATCGAGCCAGAGGAAGCTCACGCCGCCGCCGCGCCGGAGGAAACGCCTGCCGCCGCCGCGCCCGCGGAGCCTCAAAAGAGCGATGAAGCCATGGCGAAGCAAGGCGAAAGCTATACGCTCTACGCGCCGCTAAACGGAAAGATTTTGCCGCTAAGCGAGGTTCCCGACGAGATGTTCTCGAACGAAATCCTCGGCAAGGGCATAGCCATTCTACCCGATACGGGGGCGGTATACGCCCCGGCGGACGGCGTTATCGAGCAAGTCGCCGATACGTGCCACGCTATTGGCATAACTACCGACGACGGCATAGAAATACTGATACACGTCGGCATAGACACGGTCAAGCTGAACGGCCAATGCTTCGATGTGAGAGTAAAAGACGGCGCGAAGATCAAGAAAGGCGAGTTGCTCTTGGAATTCGATATCAGCGATATCATCGAAGCCGGCTATCCCGTAGTCACGCCTATTATCGTTACAAACAGCGACGACTACGCCGGTGTTTTACCGTTGACGGCGGGAGCTGTTAAAGAAGGCGGCGAGTTGCTGCGGCTGGTAAGGAACTGACGCGTTACTAAAATACTTTTGTAATTTTGCTGCGGGGCGCAGCCCCGCAGCAAAATTAAGTTTATGTTCCGCATGGGGCTTCGCCCCATGCGGAATGAACCTACAACATTATTACAGCAAGGAGAAACCACAAATGCAAACGTTCACGTACGAAATAAAGGACGAAATCGGCATTCACGCGCGCCCGGCGGGGCTTTTAGTCAAAGCGGCTAAGGGCCTTTCCAGCAAGGCGTCGATGGAGTTTGGCGGCAAATCAGCCGACATGACGAAACTTTTCGCGATCATGGGCCTTGGCGTTAAGCAAGGCGACACAATAACCGTCAACGTAGAGGGCCCGGGCGAAGAAGCGGACGCCGCGACGCTTGAGCGCCTGCTATCTGAGAATTTATAGGCCGGGAGATGTTGTTATGATTACGTTGCGGGGAAAAGGCGTAAGCGAAGGCGTCGCGTTTGGTAAGCTGTTCTTTACCAGAGATCATACGGCAAACGCCGTCCGCACCGCCTCCGGCGACGCGGAGCTGGAGCTTCGCCGCCTAAAGGACGCGATGAAATTGGCGTCGGAGCAGCTTGAAAAGCTATACGCCGCCGCCCTCGACGCCGTCGGTGAAAAAGAGGCGGAGATATTCCAAATTCACCAGCTGATGCTGGAGGACGACGACTACCAGGATTTCATACGCAATATGATCGAATCCGAGAAGGTAAACGCTGAATCCGCCGTCAGCGCCGCCGCCGACAATTTTGCCCAAATGTTCTCCGAGATGGACGATCCTTATATGCAAGGGCGCACGGTCGACGTCCGGGATATCTCCGGCCGTATTACCAGAGCGCTTATGGGCGAGGAGGACGATCAGACCAGCCTTTCGGAAAAGCACATCGTCGGCGCGGAGGATATTACGCCGAGCCAGGCGCTTCAGCTAGACAAGAGCCTGGCCATGGGCTTCGTAACCGTAGGCGGCTCGCAAACCTCCCATACGGCGATTCTTGCTCGCACGATGAACGTCCCGGCCGTCATAGGCGTAAAGGAGCTGCTTTGCCCGGAATACGAGGGGCTCGACTGCATAGCGGACGGCTTTACGGGCGTAGTATACCTCGACCCTGACGAGGCGACGATCGCGCTTTATAAGGCGAAGGAAGCCGAACTTCGTGAAAAAGCCCGTCTTTTGGAGCAGATGAAGGGCGAAAAGACCGCCACGCTCTCCGGGCAGCAGATTCGGCTCTACGCAAATATCGGCGGCCTAGCCGATATCGACGCCGTACTAGCAAACGACGCCGAGGGCGTGGGCCTTTTCCGTACGGAGTTCATATTCCTCGAAAGCGAGCGCTGCCCTACGGAGGACGAACAGTTTGCGATCTATAAAGAAGCGCTTGAAAGGCTCAAATGCCCCATCGTTTTCCGGACGATGGATATCGGCGCGGACAAACAAGCGCCCTGGCTGAGCCTGAAGCAGGAGGAAAACCCCGCCCTCGGCCTGCGCGGCGCGCGGCTGTGCCTTGCGCGCAGGGAGCTATTCGAGGCCCAGCTGCGCGCGCTGTACCGCGCGTCCGCATTTGGCAAGGCTGCGATCATGTTCCCGATGATCATCTCGAAAAACGAGGTACTGGAGATCAAGGAAATAGCACAGAACGTCCGCGCCGGTTTGACGGAAAGCGGCATAGCCTTCGACCCGTCGGTGGAGCTCGGCGTCATGATCGAAACGCCGGCCTCCGTTATGATAAGCGGCGAATTGGCGGAGGAGGTCGACTTTTTCAGCATCGGCACAAACGACCTGACGCAGTATACGCTCGCGCTGGACAGGCAGAATAAGGAGCTTGATAGGTTCTACGACCCGCACCATCCGGCAGTCATTCGCATGATCCGCATGGTCGCGCAGAACGCGCACGCGAAGGGCATATGGGTGGGGATATGCGGCGAGCTGGGGGCGGATATGGGCCTTACGGACGTTTTCGTGGAGATGGGCATAGATGAATTGTCCGTTTCGCCCTCCAAGATATTGGGCATTCGGGCGAAGGTGAGAGCGCATCCGTAACGCCGCTATTTACTTTCCATACATTCCGGTGCTATACTCTATAGAATTGCGAAAATCGCGGCTATTCCCTATGAACGGCATATGCGATTTAGCGCTTTGGAATTGGGAGTAACCAGCGAATGGCCAGCGATCGGAAAGGACCTCTATTCATGGTCGCCGCCTCCATCCTTTGGAGCCTCGGCGGCCTTTGCAT
>DBDD01000152.1:21357-24206 GCA_002293365.1 Christensenella sp. UBA941
GCCATATTCCGCAAAAGCGTAAAGCTAAAATTCACGCGGGGCAACGTGCTTGCCGCCGCTTGTTCGAGCATAACGACGATCCTTTTCGTCTTCGCAAACAAGCTCACGACGGCGGCGGCGGCAATTCTGCTTCAATTTTCAGCGCCGATCTTTATAATATTGATCGAGCTAATCTTCTATAAAAAGAAGCCGAGCCTAAGCGCGGCCATAGCCGTCGCAGTAACTCTTTTGGGCATGCTGTTGTTTTTCGCGGACAACCTCGAAGCGGGCGGGATGCTGGGCAATATTTTGGCAATTTTTTCGGGCGTTACCTTCGCGGGCGTTTTCATATGCAACAAGCGGCCGGATGCAAACCCCAAGGATTCCCTGTTCCTGGGCTTTTTGGCAAACTCCCTCATTGGGCTGCCCTTCGCCTTTTTCCAGGTTACGCCCGACGTTATTGCCTGGGGCGCGGTTATTGTGCTTGGCATAGTACAGGTTGGCCTTGCGTACGTTTGTTTCACCAAGGGCATCAAGCGCACCGCGGCCCTTTTGGCGTGCCTAATAACCGCACTTGAGCCCGTGCTGAACCCCGTTTGGGTCGCGCTGGCTACGGGCGAAAGGCCCGGAACGTACGCCTTTGCGGGCGGGGCAATAATCTTCATTGCCGTACTTGGCTACAATATTTGGACAGAAAGAAGCGCCAAAGGCGCATTGGCAGCAAGTAAAAATGACTAAACAAGCTAAAGGCAATATCGCAAACAACCTCTCGGAGGGCAGCGTACTCAAAAAGCTCATCGTCTTCTCCCTACCGTTTTTAGCGGCAAACGTCGTGCAATCGCTGTACAACGTCGCGGATATGCTTATCGTCGGGCAATTCGCCTCGGCTCACAGCATGTCGGGCGTTAATATCGGCGGGCAGATAACGCATGTGCTAACCATGATCGTGGTCGGGCTGTGCGTAGGCGCGACGGTACTGATCGGGCAATATGTCGGCCGTGGAGACAAAGAAGCGCTCAAGCGCGTAACTTCGACGATCATGACCGTATTATTAATCGCGTCCGCAATAGTCACCATACTCGCGCTGATATTCCGGGACGAGATTTTGCGCGTAATCCAAACGCCCGCCGACTCCTACGCCGAAAGCCTGTCGTATATGACCGTCACTGTCGCGGGCTTAATCTTTATCTTCGGCTACAACGCCCTCTCCGCGATTATGCGCGGCATGGGCGACAGCAAGCGGCCGTTTTATTTCGTTACAACCGCGTGCGTAACGAACATCGCCCTCGATTTGCTATTCGTAGCGGTATTCCATTGGGGCGCGTTCGGCGCGGCCCTGGCGACTGTCATATCGCAGGCGCTTAGCATGTTCCTGTGCATCGCCTACATGATAACGAACGGCTTCCTTTTCGATTTTCGCTTGAAATCGTTTCGCGTGCATAGGGATCAGCTACGGCTGATTTTCAAGGTCGGCTTGCCGACCTGCGTACAAAACGCTATAACAAGCATTTCTTTCCTGTTTTTGACGGCGGTGGTAAATATGATGAGCGGCGACAGCTCGATACCTTCTGCGGCGGTCGGCGCCGTAGGCAAGTACAACAGCTTCGCTTTCATGCCCGTTTTAGCCATGAGCGCGTCAATCGCGACGATGAGCGCCCAAAACATAGGCGCGGGCCGGCTGGACCGAGCTGTAAAGGCCTGCAAGATCGGGCTTTGCTTCTCAGTCCCCCTCATGTATGTCTTTTTCGGGCTTACGCAGCTTTTCCCCGAAAACGTCCTGCGCATTTTCTCCAGCGATCCGGCGCTTATCGAGGCCGGCGTTACGTATTTGCGCGTATTCGCCTTCGACTTTTTGCTCGTGCCGTTTATTTTCTGTATCAACGGCCTTCTAATAGGCGGCGGGCATACGCTCTTTACACTGCTGACAAGCATTATGTCCTCGGTTCTATTGAGGATTCCCGTCTGCTATTTATTCGGTATAACTTGGGATATGGGCCTCTTCGGCGTGGGCCTGGGCGCTCCTGTCGCGAGCGCCGGCGTGATTATTGCCGTCGTCGTATTCCTTATAAGCGGGCGCTGGAAGCATAATGCAATCAAGCACGACGGCGCGGAACCAATATTGATAGAGTGATTCCATAACCATATCAAATTAAAATTCACAAAAATTTAACATGATATTTTGTTTGTGGATAAATTGTCCTGGTAGTATAATGGTATTGTCGGCTGCGCCGAAAGATCTGGCGCAAGGCGTACCCCCACAATTTCGGAGGTGTAGAGATGACAAGGAATAAGCGGCAAAGGCAATTGCGAAAGCGGCGCGTCGCTGTTATTACTCTTTTGACGGCGGTCGTATGCCTGGCGGCCGGTCTGGCGTTTCTTTGGCCGAGCGCAGACGCGTCCAATCCAGCGGCGCGTGAAGAGATTATTCTGCCGGTCATAGAAAATGACTCGCCCAGCGCCAGCGCGCCGCGCGCGATACCCTTGGCCGCATCCGGCTTAAACGTTCCCATTTTCGGGTCGGCCCAAAATACGCCGTCGCCCAAACCAGCGACGCCCGCGCCCGATAAAACCGTAACCACGGGCGATACGGCGAGCGCGTCCAAGCCCGTACCCACCGAGCTACCCGCGGAAGAACCCGAAGACGAGTTTCCGTACTACCTATACGTCGAAAAGGGCTCGTTTACGCTGACGATCTACCAAAAGGACGAGAACGGCGAATATACCGACGTCTACAAAACCTACCGCATTTCGCACGGCGGCAACAAAACGCCGGCGGGCAAGTTTGAGCTCGGCAAAAAAGAGCGCTGGCACGAATTCGGCGACGGCGGCTTCGTACAATACGCCACGACCTACCACAAGCGCCTGTTCAT
>DBDD01000158.1 GCA_002293365.1 Christensenella sp. UBA941
ACGTATTGGTTCTTGGAATGATTCGTCAGTCCAACCCGCTCCCATTCTAACAGCTAGGCACGAGATGGAAAAAGTCACGGCTGGATGCCGTGACCTCAACCTTAATTTATATTGTAGGAGGGAAGGAGGAATAATGCGTCAGTTTGATTCCGGTAAAGCTATAGTTTGGAATGTTGCTCTATACTTGCGTTTGTCCAAAGACGATGGGCAGAATGAATCCTCCAGCGTTACAAACCAACGTAAGATTTTGATGGAATATGTTGAAGAGTTCTTTGACGAGCCTCACCTGATCGTCGATGAGTACACCGACGATGGAGAAACGGGAACGGATATCGCAAGACCGGGCTTCCAGCGCATTATGGCCGATGTTGAAGCGGGAAAGATAAACTGTATCAGAATATCTTTCCCGTCAGCGGATTCGCCTCGCCGTGAGAATCTGTGCGCTTGACGGTTTTCCGCAGCCGCTGGGCCGTTTCCCAGGTTTCGGCTTCGATGATACTCGGATGGGTATCAGGAAAGATAACCCACGGCGATGAAACGGACGCCGCACTCGCGGAGGCGCTCGGTGTAGAGCCCTACGCGCAAGTGGTCGCGACCGAATCTCGAAAGGTCTTTGACCACTAAAATTCCCACACAGCCCGCTTCCGCCATCTCCATCAGCTTTAGGAAATCCGGGCGGTCGAAGCGGGTACCCGATACGCCGTCGTCCGTCAGGTGGATGATGTTAGGGAATTATATCAACTATTTCTCCAGTCGATACTATACAAAAGTGCCTCATTTGTTCTTTTTGATATAAACCGCAACTTTCCTCAATTGCCCATTCTACTAATTTAGAGTTTTTTACTTCATATAAAAAATAGTCTCTAAAAAATCCTTTATCCTTATATTTTAGTTGAACCTCACCCCACGTTCGCATTCTTATTCCTTCGACTGAGATTCTTACAATAGATGGTATTCCGTCGAAAAATATCTCAACGTAATGATCTTCGTTATAGAGCATAATTCTAATACCGTCTTCATTTTGAACAAAGTTAGTAATGATATACTCTCCAACAGGTATATCACAAGGATTCCATCTAAACCACTCTTCTTGCATATTGATAGCCCTATTCTCCATATCGTATTTCAACGCCTCGTCTTAGGTCATACAGTAAGGTTCGCCACTCTTTCTTCTACAAAATATACTTACAAACCATCAATCGGTTTTAAGTGTCTTATTTTCTTCATCATACCTATCGCCATATTTCTTCTTAAACGCATCCGGCTGCTTATCGAAGTATTCCTGCAATTTTTCTTCGGAGGTTACGCGCGTGAATATGCTTGGGCCGTAGCATTTGGCGAGGATATAGTTGCGCTTTTCCTTGCTGAGGGGTTCTTCCGGAATCGATATTTGTCCACTATATTGCAAATCCTCGCTTTCGGATGAAGATTCATTAAAGATGGTCGGCTCATGAGCTAAAGAGTTTGCTTCTCTCGAAGTATCATATTCTGCTTTTTGCCAGATAACATCTCCGTATTTTTCTTTTATTTTATAAGGTTCGTTTAAAACTGAAACTTCTATTAAATCGCCGGCTCTTTCATTATATACTTCTTTCTCTGGTAGCTGTGCAATATTTATGATTTCAACAACAGCCATGTAATAGTCCAAGTAACTGGGATCATCGTCATCCAAGCAATTACTTGTTTCAGAAATAGAATCTACTACTCCATCCAATATTAGTCCATTCTCCCAAAAGAAAGTTAGCGTTGCCTTTTCGTGATAAGCACTCAGCACTTTCATCATATTTGTCCATTCCATAAAAATATACTCCTTTAATATCCATTAGGTATCGAAGGTACAATATGCGCACCGCCACTTTTATCATAGTGAATAAGGCCAGTAGTTGTATCGACATATTGGCCAGTATTCTGATCATAATATTGACCTATAACACTTCCAAAATCAACACGTTCTTTATTACCGCCTACGGTTTGTCCAGAACCAGCGAATTCGTCTAATAATTGCTGAGGATCTTCCGTTAATATGCTCCTAGGTCGTCCATTTGCTATTTCCTGATTATGATTATTTATCGGATATTTATAATCGTTAAGTCGCATTCGCGCGGTTGCATATTATCCGTAGCGCGCTTATAATGCAAATGCGGTCTATTCTACACATTGGCTTCACGGATTTGGAGTGATCTGTTTTGAGAGGCGAGGCAAAAAAAAGTCTTAGCTATACCGTTACCATTGCTTTATCGGCATTAATTTTATTCTATCTCTGCGGATGCTCCCAAAATACCAGCGATACAGCTGCCGTCAAGAGCGTCGTGCGCATAAACGACGAATTCACATCTTATCCCGAAGTTATTTCCCGCGTATTGCCGGATTATGATATGGAACACGCCGATAAATATCCTTTCCAGCACTTACGCGACGGCTATGTCACAGAAGCATTCGGCGCGCAGGCAGTTTCGGCACAAGAAACCGGGGTTGCCGAATACTGGTATCCTCAATATCTGGCCACCATGATCATAGCCGTTGACCGCGACTGGACGGACACAAAGATAACCGGCTGGTCGGACTTACCGGGCGCCGGCGAGGCCGTGGGCTTTTCCGGGGTCGCTTTGTTTAGCTATGAGGCCGTCTTGGCCGCGATAGCCTACGGCTTGGATGGAGAGGGTTACTCTCTGAAAAGCGCGGCCAATTTGCTTGCCGAATTGAACGCGCAAGGCAATTTGAACCAAAATTCATACGATACGCCCATATTGATATGCTACGACTATAACGCCGCCGAGCTCATAAAACGCGGGCGCAACCTGGAAATCATCGTGCCGGCCGAGGGGACGCTAAGCTACGAAAGGGGCTTGCTATCCACACGCAAGCTTGAATTCAATGGCGACGCGGAAGCAGCGCTATTGTCAAATGGCTTCCGACTTTTGGACGGGCGCTGCGACGCGGGCCTCTATCCTGCGCCGGAAGCGTATATAAGCGCGCGCGGCATAACGGACTATCCTCATTTTAATACCGTCAGCTATGACGCGACGCGCGTCATGCGGCGCGATGTATTGCATGTTCGCGAATATTCTTCCGCAGACGGCCGCGAGCATCAGTACTGGGTGTTGATCTATAGCGCGCTTGTCGCCGTCTGGATCATCTCCATCATAAACAGGGCCGTTCAAAAGAGCGTACGCCGCGCTGCGCTTTATACGGGTATTATACTCCTTGGATGGATCACCGCGCGCATGATCAGCTACCAGTTGGATAATGCGAGCTTTTTCAATCTCACCTTTTGGTACAGCTATTATATTTTCCAGCTGACGCTTCCGGTGGTGATTTTATGGCTGGCTTTGGTTGTCGACAAGCCGGAGGAGCAGTCGGCAATACCGATATGGATGCGCGCTGTTCATATGATAAACGCAATTCTGCTTTTGTTTGTGCTTACGAACAACCTTCATAACCTTGTTTTCGTTCCCGACATGTCGGATCCGAAATGGGGCAACACATATACTTACACCTATGGCTTCATGTTCTATTTCGTGCAGGCCGGCTGCTGGATTCCGATGATAGCCGGCGTCGTTATGCTGCTGTACAAGGGGCGGTACGGGCTTCGTAAAAGAGGCGTGCTGTTCGTCGCGGCGCTGCTCGGCCTGCTGGCGGCGTATGCTGTAGGCTACGAGCTTCGCGTGCCCATAGCGTGGGAAAGCGACTATACGATGACTGTCGGCGTCTTTATCCTCCTGCTATTTGAAACGTGTATCCGCAGCGGCATAATCCCCGTGAATTCAAAGTACGCCAAGCTCTTTGCCCATTCGCCTCTTTCCATGCAGATTACCGATAATGACGGCGTTGCGGTTCTTCGCTCGGAATATGCCGCAACGGGAGACAAGGCGATGTACACCGGCTCCATCACGCCGCAAACGCCTCTACAACACGACGAAAACTCCGTACTCTTTTCGGATAAAATAGCTGGCGGCTATGTATATTGGAAGGAGGACGTTTCAAAGGTTGTACGGTTGCATAAAGACATAGAAGAGTCCATAAAAAAGCTCGAAGCGGCAAACGCCGTTCTTGTGAAAGAAGAAGCCATAAAGCGGGCGGTCAGCGAAGAAACCTCACGGACGCAGCTAATGAAGCAGCTTGAAAACGAGATATCCTCACATATTGCCCGGTTGTCCGTCATGATGGAAAAGCTCGGCCGCGCGCAGGATTCGAGTAAAGCCATAGCGCGAATCACGTTACTGCTTTGTTATGTCAAAAGGCGGTGCAACCTTTTCTTTCGCGAGCGGGAAACGCTTTTGTACCATGCGGATGAGCTGACGCTTTATATGGATGAGCTTTCGGAGATGGCCGGTTATTCGGGCGTCAGGATCATTTTTACATGCGAGCTGAACGAGAGCGTTCCTATCCGCCGGGCGACAATATTTTACGATTGTTTCTATAATGTGCTCGACTGGGCGGCGCTTTTAACGGATCCGAGTATTCTCGTACACTTAGGCTACGAGAGCGGCAGCGTCGTCTTGCGGCTGTTACCGTCCGAGGACGCGCATTCATTTCGGCTGGACGAAACTGTTCACGCGGCAATTCTTTCTGAAGGCGGCTCCTACAATGTTAAAGAATTGGATGACGCTGCCGCCGGCATAAGCCTTTCGTTTCCGGAAGGGAGAGAATACTATGGCTGAATTCTATCTTTGGCCGCGAAGTCTATGCTATTTTGTTACGCTTATGATCGCTCTCTGCTTTCTTTTGCAAACATTGACGACCTTGGCTAGCTTCTACCGCCATCCCCGCAGCCGCGGCCGAATTTTCGAAACGCTTTTGGAATTGTTTGTCCTATGCTATGTGTTTGTGTGCTCCCTTTTGCATGGCGAGGCGATGCAGGCTCATGACATGGGTCTATTTGCGCCGTCGGGGTATGGCGGTTTGCGATTAGCTTCTTTTATCGCCGTCGCGCTGTTCGCGATTATCGTCGTTGCGGAAACGGGAAAACCCAAGGATTTAGCCGCTATCGCCGCCGCCATCCTAACGCTCCCGATCTTTGAACGGCTTACGGGCAATATGTTTGCCTATCTCTATGTAATCGCGATACTATTTTGGCTAATACGAAGCATTCTCACGGGTTTGCCGCGTTATAGGGAAATCAAGTCTAATCTCTCCGCGCTATCGATCAAAAACGCGATGGATTCCTTGAACACCGGCGTCATGTTCTGCGAAAGCAGCGGTTTTATCGTACTTTGCAACAAGCGCATGCAGCGGCTGATGGCCGTAATAACCGGCGCCAAACGCAACGGCGAGCAGTTTATTAGGCTGCTTTTGGCGGGAGAGATAAATCCCGATTGCAAAATCATATGGTTTGAAGGGCAAAACGCGTGCCTGTTGCCGGACGGTTCGGCTTGGCTATTTACCACGACGGAGCTGACAATAAAAAAACGAAGGTACTCCCAGCTTACGGCGACAGATATAACTGAAAGATGGAATCTGACCGCGGAGCTTCAATCGCAAAATGAGGAGCTTACCAGGCGACGCAAAGAGTTAATCGAGACGTTAGACGATCTTCAGGCGCTAAGCCGGGAAAGAGAAACGCAAAGAGCAAGAATTCACGCCCATGATATTTTGGGGAAACGGCTAACCCTTTTGCTCCGCGCGATCCGCAGCGAACCGACGCCGGATTACGACCTGCTTCGTTCGCTGACCACAGGCCTTATGGAAGAGCTACAAGCGGAGCCAACGCATTCTCCAAAGGATGATATGGATATATTGAAACAGACCTTTGAATCCATCGGCGTAGAGATTCTGTTTGACGGAGATTTGCCCAGGGATAAGAAAAAAGGAAAACTGCTTATCGACATATCCAAAGAAGCGGTAACAAATGCCGTCAGGCATGGTTTTGCCACAAAAGTATATATCACTATGGGTGGATCCGAGGGTTCCCTCCGTATGCGGATAGCCGATAATGGACAAATACCGGTTGGCACAATAAACGAAGGCGGCGGGATAAGCGGTATGAGAAATAGATTAGAGGCGTTTGGCGGCGTGCTGAACGTTGCGGCGCAGCCTGGCTTTACACTGACTATCGACGTACCGGAGGGCGATTATGTTTAAAGCGCTTATCGTTGACGATCATCAATCCATGTGTGATTCAATCTCTTTGGTGCTGGAGAGTACCGGCGCGTTCTCCGTGGTCGGCAGATTGCCAAGGGCGGATCACGCCGAATTATATTGCCAGCGCCTGAAGCCCGATTTGGTTTTCATGGATGTATGCACCGAAGAAGGCTCGTCGGGGCTTTTAGCCGCGAAGACAATTTGCGAAAGATTTCCGCAAATAAAGGTCATTGTCATGTCGGGGTTCGACGAAATCACATACGCGCCAAGAGCCAAAGAGGCCGGCGCGCATGCCTTCGTATTCAAGTCCAGAAGCCTCGAATACTTTTCCGAGGTTGCAAGCGGCGTCATGCGGGGCGAATTCTTCTTCCCCGAACCTAAAGCAATCCCAATGCCCATTGGCGAAGCTCCCTTGACGGAAAGGGAGATGGAAGTGCTTCGGTTAATGTGCAAGCATATGACCAGTAAGGAAATCGCCGACGAACTGTATATCAGCGAGAATACCGTTAAATACCACAAGTCAAATATGCTCGCGAAGACCGGCTTTACAAAGGCTGTCGACCTCGCGTTTTATATGATTACAAACGGGTGGATTAATCCGAGGTACTAATACCCTATATTTCATACCACCGGATCTCGTTCGCGGCGAGAGAAAGCGGAAAACTGCTGCCGTCCCCTTTGTATACGACGGTATCCTGCGGCTCATAGGTATTGTTGACCGCACAAAACTTATGATTCTTTACAAACGCGTGAATATCCACGTTTACATTGTCGGAATACCACGTTTTCAAACTCTCCTCGCGGCGCGCGCTCCACAAAATCGAACGATGCAGAACGCGGGCGTTTTCAAAGCTATAGGGCAAGCCGCTCATATAAATCGCACGGCCTTTGCCGTAGTCATTAACCGCCAAACAAACGTCCTTCGCCCGTTGTATGAGAACGCTAGCCCCTTCAAGAGCGTAGATATTCTTATTACCTTCGCCGAAATTCATCTCGCCGGAACAATCGGCCAGAATGAAATGATCCGGAAGCTCGTCCCAATTGTATTTATCGTAATTCAGGGTAAACCCCGTCTCCTTTTCAACCCCCAGCGCACCTGAGAGCTGTAAGTAGCGCCCCTGGTACCGATGCCCCGTGGGCTCGCCGACGCCGATAAAACCGCCGCCGTTCCATATGAAGCCGCGCACCGCGGCGGAAACAGTAGGGTCTTCCCACACCGCTCCGCCGGTATGGGCCGTATCGCCGTCGCCGACGTTGATAAGGACGTCGATGCCGTCCAAAACATGCGGGTTCGCCTTGATATCGTCGAAGGAGATGAAGCGAACGTCAAACGGAGCGCCTGAAAGGGCCTCGATTACTCCGGCATAGCTATAATTCTGCTTTTGATAGAGTGCATGATGCACCATATGGCAGCCCCAGGCGCGCATTTTCCCCCAGCTGTTTAGTACTGCAACCTTAGCAAAGCAATATGGCTCGGTTCCTTTGATGTTGTTATATAGCTCCCGGAATTCGCCTGTGACCTGCTCTATATACGTTAAAAACTCGGGAAACTGAAACGCCAGCTTCAGGTAGCCTCCGTACCCGATACGGTCGATCGGCTTGCGCAATATCGCGCGGCGGGCGGTTACCCAATTCTCCTTCGCTTCGTGCACCGGGTCGCCACCCTCGTGGAAGGTATCCGGAAAGAAATAGGGTAGAAACCTGCCCTCGGTATACTTTACTCCCGGTATGTCGGAAATCAGGCGCAGCGTTGAGCCATTGCCGACACTGCCGACGACGGCGTCGAGGCCGATCGTAGTAAATTCATCCATAAAGGGTTCGGTGCCGATCCAATGGTCGCCGAGGAACATCATGGCTTCCTTACCCATCTCATGGGTTATATCGCACATTTCTTTTGCTAGAACGGCGACCTCCTTGCGTTGAAACGCTTGAAAATCGAGAAACTCTTTGCTTGGAACTCTGTACTGGTTATTATAATACCCCTGATCTATGATGTACTCCGGGCGAAACTTATATCCGGCTTCTTTTTCGAATTGTTCTAAAATATACGGGGAAACAGAAGCCGAATAACCGTACCAATCCACATACTTCTCCCGCTTCAATTCGTCAAAGACCAAGGTGAACTGATGAAAGAACGTAGTGAACCTGATCACATCGACGTAAGGATGTTCTTGAATAAACGCGCGCAGCCGCTTCATGGTATGCTCGCGTGTTTTGGGCTGACGCACGTCAAACGTGATTTGGTGCTCAAAATCTTGCCAATCGTTTGTGACCGCGTTGTACATATGTACCGGATCCCAGATAAGGTATGCGAGGAAGCTTACGGTGTACTCGTGGTAGAGTGTAGCGTTTTGGATAAGGACGCGGCCTCGCCCGGCGTCGTACGTCCAGCTTTCGCACGGAACGATACAGCCGGAGGTTCGATCTATAACCTCCCACCAGCGCTTTATATCGTCCCTGTCGTTCACTTGGAGCAGCTCGGGGCTGATACCCCGCATAAGCTCAATGGAAAGCGTATCCTCAGTGGCGGCATGAAATCCGCTCATGATATAGCACTGCTGCACCTCGTCCGGGTTCTGCTTTGCCCAAGCGTTATCCTTTCGCGTGGTGTAATAAGTTGAATAGACCTTAGCGCCTATTTCTTTCAGTTCATCCGGATAGTCTGTCCCGTCGCAGTCCCGGATCGCGTCGGCGCCCCAGCGGGCAAATATCTCTAATGTCTCGGGCACCACGTCCAAATCGGTTGGAATGGTAACCCGGCCTTTGTTAATCGGCGTCTCACTCACAAAGATTTCCCTCCGGCATTTTCGTCTTTTTCTTTAGGCGTTTCAAACGGCTTGTTGTATAGCATGAACGTCGTAACCAAAAATATGACCCCTACCACCATCAAACCAAGCCCGGCGAGCTCGCCCGTCATACGCCATCCGACAATTAGAAGAACGATACCGATTATGAAGAAAGCAATCATCAGCAGGACGCGCAGCGCAACGTGATCCTTCCAAAACTTCATTCTTATGACCATACCTTTCTCAATTCTTTATTTTGAATTGTGAGTTGTCGACCCTACCCCTTTACTCCGCCGAGCGTCATGCCTTGCGTGAGCTTGCGCTGTACCATGATATACAGAATCAGCGTCGGCAGCATGACGATAACCAGGCCCGCGTACAGGGTGCCGAATTCGGCCCTACCTTGCTGCGCCTGCATGAGGTTCAGCAGCCCGACAGGGAGCGTACGCGCGCCTCTGGCGGAGCTTAGCAGCGTCATGGATACGATGTATTCGTTCCAAAAAGCGAGGAAGTTAAATAGGATGACGGTAATTATGCTCGGCTGGGCCAGGGGGAAGATGATACTTACCATCGTCCTTGAATAGCCCGCGCCGTCGATATAGGCGGCCTCTTCAAAATCATGCGGCAGCGTAGCGAAATAACCGGACAGCAGGTAGATTGTAAACGGCAGAGCAGTCGCGGCATACACGACCGCCAGCACGAACATATTGTTCAGCAGGAAGCCGCCGCCGAACACGCCCTTTAGAAAATCGTCGCCATCCTTGAGCATTAGGTAGATCGGAACGACGATATAGTTCATATTGATGAACAGCCCCGCCATAAAACTGGTGCGCACGAACCCGCGCCCCTTGAACCGAAAGCGCGCCAGGCAGTACGACGCGGGCAGCGCGACTATCAGAAGAATCGCGAGCGCCAGCGCCGTGACGATAGCGGAGTTGAGCATATAGCTGCCCATCTGCGCGGAATTCCAGGCGTCGACGAAGTTTTGCCAGTAGAAGCCCAGCGGCATCGTCCATGGATTGCCGTAGAATTCGCTGTTTTCTTTGACCGACGCGAGAAAAACCCAGGCTACAGGTACGATGATTAATACCGCTAGCGTAATCAGGGCCACATAGATAAATACCTTCAGGATAACCTCGCTTTTTTGCGAGCCAGTGCGCTGTTCCATTTTGCCGCCCCCCTACATTTCCAAGACTTCGCGCCTTGTTACCCGGTTTACGGCCGCCGACAACAGGAACGAAAACAGGAATATAATCACTCCGGCCGCCATACTGTAGCCGAAAAGGCCGGCGTCCTTTTGGTTGTACATGAAGCTGAGCCCCACATCGGACATGCCCTTTGCCACCATCGCTCTCACAAACAGGAACGCCATATTGATCGTAGAGATGATGAAGAAGGTCAGCGTCGTGCGGATATTGGTCCAGATCAGCGGCAGCGTCATCTGGAAGAACTGTCTGAACCGGCCCGCGCCGTCCATTCCGGCGCTTTCGTAGATGCTCTCCGGTACGGCGGCCATAGAGGCCATGTACATGACCATATAATAGCCGATCGCCTGCCAGACCATCGCCATGATAATGCTGACGATGACCATCGGCTGATCCTTCCAAAGCACTTGAATCTGCTGGCCCGAAAGCATGGACAGCACGCTGTTGAGCATGCCGTTGTCCGGCCTGTATATGGCTGAGAAAATGCCGGCGATGACGACGACGGACAGTATATTGGGAATATAGAAGATAATGCGGAAAAAGTTTTGACCTTTGATTTTCTCGCGCGACAGGATAGCGGCGAACATCAGCGCGAAGAAGAATGTAAATATCGTCACCATTACGATCATCAGGATGGTATTCTGCATGGAAACGATGAATTTTTCGTCCTTAAAGAGAGTGTTGAAATTATCGAAGCCTACGAACGTCTCCGTTGGAGAATATGCTCCGCGCTCAAAAAGCGAGATACGGAAGACGTTGAGCGTGGGGATAATCATGAATATCACAAATAGTATCACAGCCGGCGCTACACACAGGAGTATAAACCTTTTGCGTCCCTTGGCAGTTCTCACGTAAGCAGTCCCCTTTCGATTTGGCTATAGGTAACGGTAAATGGCGGGCGGCGAGTGAACTCACTTGCCGCCCGCCATGCTCAACACTGCTAGGATATTAGGGTTATTGCATCAAATTGGCGCGCATCTGATCGTTGGCGGCCCTCATATCGGCGAGCCATTCGTCAGCGGTCGTCTGGCCGGAAACCAAAGCGTTGAAGGGATCCATAAACACTTCGCGGACAGAGGCGAGGCCGGCTGTCGATTCATACGCCGCGAATCCGCCCATGGCGGCCTTCGCGCCGGTGTCATAGATGGAGAAGAACATCTTGTTGTCGCCCGTCATGTTTTCCGCAACGCCTACGACAGGCTGGATGGCGGTCGACGCGGAGAAGATATCGCATGCAACATCGCTATACAGGAAAGCAACAAACTGCTTGGCTGCATCCTGGTTTGCGGCGCCGGAAGGAATCCAGGCCTGTTCAAACCAAGTGTAGCTATAGCCGGTGCCGCCGGCGGCAATCTCGGGAACCGGGCACATGCCCCACTGGAAGCCATCTACGCGGGGCGCTTCGGCCATTTCGTCGACGATCCAGGTGCCACAGGGCAGGAACAGGGCGGTATCGTCCAGGATCATCTGCTGATTCATGGTGAAGTCCGTGTCGTTGGCCTGCGCGGGGGTGGAAGCGTGCGTGTACGAGGCCAGCTTCGTGAGGATTTCCATGTACTTAGCGGCTTCGGGGGTATCCCATACGCCCTCTTCGTAGTTCGTGACCTTGTCGAAGAATTCGGGCCCGCCTACGGAGTACAGGATGGTGGGGATGACCGTATCGAAATAGCCGGTGGTGGGATAGGTAAACAGAGCGTAGCCTTCGGCCTTAGCCGTCTCGCCCAGCGCCCACATCTCGTCCCAGGTGGCCGGGATGGTCCATCCCTTTTCCTCGAAGAGGCCGGCATTATAGAACAGGCCGCAGGGGGAATAGAACATGGGGGCCAGATAGGTCTTGCCGTCGTCGTAAGGGTTGGTGAGCGCGGTTTCGGTGAAGCCGCCCGCGATCTTTTCCGAGACCAAGGCGCCCTCGCCCGGAACCGCCCTATCGAGCACGTCGGTGATGTCCAGAATGAGGTTGTCCTTGATGAACTGATCGGTCAGCGCCTTTTCGCGGCCGGTCGCCAGATGGATGACGTCGGGGAAATCGCCGCCCTGCATGGCGGGGCCGATGATATCCTCGATGAACTTATCCGTGGTAAGCTCCACCTCGATGCCGGTCGCGGCGGTGAAGGCTTCCGTCACCTCGACCCACATCTCGGGGCCGTAGCCGGATTCCAGAGCGGCGACCCGAAGCGGGCCCTCCGAGGCCGCCGCGAAGCCGCTGAAAGCGGACATGCACAGTATGCATGTCAAAGCGAGTGCGATAATGCGTTTCATTTTCTGATTACCTCCTTTTTCTGGTAGACCGTTCATAGCTTGAAACACCTTCAATATAGCGCGCTTTGATTTCGATTCCAAGAGCATTATTGCGCTGGTTTTTATATATATTGTCATGATGGGAATTCTGCATAATAAATTTTCGATATTCCCGCCGCATTCGGCGCATTACCGGATAAAAAATGCCGACGCCGCGCTATAAAGCGCGAATATAGCACGAAATATTGCGAAAAAAATGCTTTTTTTGACAGGGCCTTGCCCTCGAAGTATAATCATGTTGCAGGGCGCAAGATATCACAAGCAATATTCCGCATGATCGGGGGGCGCGTATGAGCAGCAGCAGATACGAATTCGGAAATCAAGAACTGATATCGGTAAATCGCGCGCAGACGCGGCTTCTGTACGCGAGCCTCGCGAAATACGGCGGGGACTGGAACAGCGTGATGCATACCCACGCCTATACGGAGATCTTCTATGTGATCGGCGGCGCGGGGCAATTTAAAATAGAAGCGCTGGTATACCCGGTGGAAAAGGACGATATGGTCATCGTCAATTCCAATATCGCGCATACGGAGCTGGGCCGGGGCGATTCCCCGCTGGAGTATATCGTGCTGGGGATCGAGGGGCTGGAATTCGCCGCCGCCAGCGAGGAGCGCTTTTTTCTGGCGAATTTCCGCAAGGAACGCGAGAATGTGCTCTTCTATCTGCGCAATATGCTGCAGGAACTCGAAAACAAGGAGGACGGTTACGCCACCCTTTGTCAGGATCTCCTGGAGATTTTGCTCATACTGCTCTCGCGGAATGTTGGCTTTTCCGCGCGGCCCGATAAGCAGGCGGCCAAGACGCTGAAGAACTGCGCGAATGTGCGGCGGTACATCGAGGGGCACTTCAAGGAAAACATCACGCTGGAGCAGCTCGCGCGGATGGCGCATTTCTCCAAATACCATATGGCGCATTCCTTTTCGCGGCAGTACGGCATTTCGCCGATCAATTACCTGATACGCCGCCGCATAGAGGAGAGCAAGCATTTATTGCGCGATACCAATCATTCCATGAGCGAGATATCCAGCATGTTGGGCTTTTCCTCGCCCAGCTATTTTTCGCAATCCTTCAAAAAGCTGGTGGGATTAAGCCCGATGGGGTATCGCAAGGGAAGCGGGGCTTGACGGGGATATAGAAAACCGCTGCGCCGGGCAGCGGTTTTTTCTATAGCTCCATCCATTCCAGTCGCGAGAGGAATTTCTTCGCCGTCTCCTCCGAATCCGTATTCAAAGCGGCCAGATATACCGATTCCGCGCCATCCGACCACACGGCCGATATGCTGTCCTGCGTCGTGGTCATATAGGCGGGAAGGCTCAGCGCATCCAGCGAAAAGGCGTCGACACTCCGCATATCCTCGGCGATCGTAGCGGCCATGCCGGCTGACCGGACGCAGAACAAGCGCATTTTCAGGTCGCCCATCCAGTATGTATACTCCGCCGTATAGCGCATGGGGGCTGAGGCCATGCGGAGCTTTATCACCGGCGTGGGATGCCGCGCCGAAACCGCCCGCGACGAGATGATNNTCCGCCGTATAGCGCATGGGGGCGTCCGCCGACGCGTATTCGGTCAACGTCACCATCTCCGCGCTGTCTATGACCCCGCCGGAAAGCACCGGAACGCGGTCGAAATACTCGTGAATGCGCTCCAGGCTGTCAAAATACGTCGCCTCCGCGTCCCCCTCGGCGACCGCGTCGGCCATGGCCAGCCATTCGGCGCTGAAATTCACTCCCTGCGCCAGCGCCATGGGCTCCGCTTCG
>DBDD01000345.1:0-1175 GCA_002293365.1 Christensenella sp. UBA941
GATGCCGGCCAGCGGCAGCCTGATATATCCCCGGAGCCGGGGGTGCGTGGCAAATTCGGCTGAAACAAAACGAACGGAGAACTATCAAGATTAGATACAATGCGCCGGAAGCCCGTTTCTTTGCGACCGGCGTATTCATCTGGCTTTGATATATAGATACATCGACAGGGAGGCTCGTTATGCGAACAATGACATTGGAAGAAATGAAAAACGTGGATATTCGATGCGTTAATCCTGACGATCTGGTGGACATACGCGATGTGCGGATATCGCCGGAGATAAGCAAGGGCGAGCGCATACTCGATTTTGTCCGGCAGGTAGGCAATCCTTATTGCTATCGTGTTGGGGGAATCGCTGTCAAGGTACGCTATACCGAGGGCGGCGCGACGCTGGACGACCGTCTTGAAAGCATTATGGCAAGAGCATGAGGATGGGGCAATGGAGCGTAAAGACGGGCACGCTGTCATGGCGCAGGTTATTCATTGAATAAAACCGAAACGGGTAGTTGACTTCCGCTGTGCGCGCGCGGCATAATGGCCGTAGGACAAAACAGCGAAACCCGGTTGTCGGTTGGTTTCTGACCAAAAAACAATCGGGAGTGATATTCGTATGCGTAGCAATTCTATTAAGGAACGGGCGCCCGTCTATGCCGATTTTGGCGGCGCTCATGCTTCCAGCGGCGAGGTATGGCAGGCCGCCGCGTATGTCCGTCTGTCCAGAGACGACGGCGACAAGGAGGAATCGGACAGCGTTACGAACCAAAAGGACTTAATTCAAGCCTTCATCCGAAGAAAACAGGATATCGAGCTTGCCGCCGAACCATATGTTGACGATGGGTATTCCGGCGTCAATTATGACCGCCCCGGTTTTCAACGTTTGCTCGAAGATATAAAATCGGGGCTGGTCAATTGCGTTATCGTGAAGGACCTTTCAAGGCTGGGCCGAAACTATATCGAGACGGGCAAGCTGATAGAGCATTTCTTTCCGTATATGGGCGTGCGCTTTATCGCTATCAACGACAATTACGACAGCCAGAGCCACAACCGGCAGACCGACGACTTGATCGTGCCCTTCAAAAATCTCATAAACGACGCTTTCTGCGCCGATACGTCGCGGAAAATTCGCAGCCAGTTTGAGCTAAAGCGGCAGAACGGCGACTTCATTTCCCCTTTCGC
>DBDD01000345.1:1199-5656 GCA_002293365.1 Christensenella sp. UBA941
GCCGCCGTGGTGCGGGATATCTTCAAGTGGAAGATCGGGGGCATGAGCCAGCAGGGTATAGCGGATCGGCTCAATGAACTGGGCGTCGCTTCTCCGCTTGAATACAAGAAGGGCAACGGCTCAAAATTCCGCACTTCGTTTCAGAAAACGAGCGCCGCTAAATGGACGCCGGTTGCGGTCGGGCGTATCCTTAAAAACGAATTGTATACCGGCGTGCTCGCGCAGGGCAAGACGACCACGCCCAACTACAAAATCCGGGAGCGCACGCAAAAGGCGCCCGGCGAGTGGGTGCGTGTGGAAGAATCCCATGAGGCCATCATACCGGCAAGCGATTTTATGCTGGTGGCCGCCTTGCTAAAAAAAGATACCCGCATCGGCAGCGGCGAGAATGCCGTATACTTGTTTTCGGGTATGCTGTTCTGCGGAGATTGCGGAGAAACGCTTATCCGCAAGAGCGTTTCGGGCAAAGGCGGCGCAAAGTACGTATACCATGTCTGCAATACGCATAAGAAGGGCGGTGGCTGCACAAGCCACTCCATAAACGATAAAGCGTTGTACGACGCGGTTTTCCATACTATAGCGGCGCATATCCGGGCGTGCGAGGAAATCGGGAAGGTGCTCGCCGCCATCGAGGACATGCCGCTGCAACAGGCGGACGCTTTGCGGATTCAAAAGCGTATCGCGGATAAGGAAGCCGAACTGGACAAGCTGGAAAAGCGCAAGCTCCGGCTGTATGAAGATTACAACGACGGCGTGATACCGAAGGACGACTATATCAGCTTCCGGGCCGCCTTCGCAAAACAATCGGAGGACGCGGAAAAGGCGCTGATCCGTTTGAATCAGGAGCTTTCCGATATCGTGAACAATCGCGCGGCGGGGACACTTTGGATCGAGCACTTTAAGAAACATCATAATATCCAAAGCCTGACCCGCGCCGCCGTCGTGGAGCTCATTGAGCGGATTATCATTTTTGAGGGCGGGCGTATCGAGGTTGTTCCCCGCTACCGCGCAAATTACGAAAACGCGCTGCGGTATCTTGCCGTTCTGTCCAAAGATACGTCCGAAGAAAGGCGGGTGGGTTAAATGGCGCGCAAGAGCAGAAAAGCGTTAGCGGCGGTTCCGCCTGCGGCTCCGCATGCAAAATCCGTCTTCCGCGCCGCCGTATATGCCCGGCTGTCCTCCGAGGACAGGGAGGCGTTATCGCTGGAAAACCAGATATTGATGGTGCGGAATTATATTGAGAGTTCGCCGGAGCTTGCCCTGTGCGGCGAATACTCCGATAACGGGCTCACGGGAACGAATTTTCAGCGCCCCGGCTTTGAAAGCCTGATGGATGAAGTTCGTCGCGGGAAAATCAATTGCATCGTAGTAAAGGATTTATCGCGCTTTGGAAGAAACTATGTGGAGGTCGGAAATTTTCTCGAAGTCATATTTCCCCGGCTCGGAATCCGCTTTATCTCCATTGGCGATAATTACGACAGCTTCGACCCGCGCTGTAAGGGCGAAGGCATGAGCGTCGCGTTAAAAAACATGATAAACGCTTTCTACGCGAAGGATATTTCGCAGAAGATACGATCCGCTTTTGCCATAAAAAGCGCCAATGGCGAGTTTGTGGGCAAGGTTGCGCCCTATGGCTACGCCAAATCGCCGGACAATAAGAATAAGCTGATCGTGGACGCGGAAGCCGCCGAGGTCGTGCGGACAATCTACCGCTGGAAGCTGGACGGCATGAGCGTTTACCAGATTACCCGGCGGCTCACCCGCGAGGGCGTCCCGAACCCCGGCCACTACCGTTTCATCAAGGGGATTCATAAGGAAAAGCGGTACGAGAAGCCGCAGGCGTGGGACGCCAGCGTCGTAAAGGCGATCTTGGAGAACATCGTATACTTGGGGCATCTCGCGATGGGTAAGACGCGGACGGTGGCGGGCCGGCAGCTTGACGTTCCGAAAGCAGAATGGAATATCACCGAAAACACCCACCCGCCCATAGTGACGCAGGCCGAATTTGACGCCGTGGCGGAGCAGCTTCGGGATATCCGGGCAAAGCAAGACGCCCTGAACCGGCATAAGAGGGAGGAACTTCCCGAATACCTTTTGGAAGGGCTGGCCTTTTGCGCCGACTGCGGGCGGGTTTACAGGCGTATAACCAATACCAATCGGGATAAAGTCACCTACCGTCTCACCTATATCTGCCATCATTGCAACATGAACAGTCCGAAGTATACCTATCGGCACTTCCGGCAGGACGAGCTCTATAGCGCCCTTTATATTATGCTCCGCAAGGAAATCGAGCTTTGCGCCGACATTCGGGTACGCATGGCTGCGATCACGGCGTCGCCCGCAACGAAAAGGCGCGAGGATGCGCGAACGGCGGAGATAGGCCGCATACAGCGGAGGCTTGACCGTATTCCCGTAATGAAGCGGAAAATCTATGACGATTTATGCGGCGGCTTAATCGACGAAACCGAGTACCGTCACTTCAACCGTCAATACGACAGCGAGAAGGATGCGCTTGGCTCCAAATTGGCCGAGCTTGCGGCGGACGTGGAAAAGCTGGAACCAAGCCGCTTTGACGGCAATCCGTGGGTATCTGTCATGGAGCGGTTCATGGACGAAAAGGAACTGACGCGGGAAATGCTCGTCGCGATGGTGGAGCGCATCGAGGTCAGCGGCGACCGCAGGATTGAAATTACATACCGGTTCGCGGACGAATACAAACGCCCGCTGCTCCAATTCATTGAGGAAAGCGAGGCGGCGCCGGCATGAGCAAACCCTACGTTGCGGCGGCTTACCTCCGCATATCCTCGGACGACGGCTTGCACGGCGACAGCCATAGCATATCCGGGCAGCGTGAGCTTATAAGCCGATTCATCCGCTCCCACCCCGAATTGAAAAGCGCGAACGTCATTGAGTTTTCGGACGACGGCTACTCCGGCACAAACTTTCAGCGCCCCGGCGCAGCGGAGCTCTTGGAGCGCGCGCGGAGCGGCGAAGTGCAATGTATTATCGTTAAGGATTTTTCCCGATTCGGCAGAAACTACATTGAGGTTGGCGATTATATCGAACAGATTTTTCCCTTTCTGCGCGTCCGTTTCATTTCCGTAAACGACGGCTACGACAGCGAGACGCAGGGCGGCGGCGCGGGCGACGTTAGCGTAGCCTTCAAGCACCTCTGTAATGATTACTATTGCAAGGATTTATCCCGAAAGGTGAAAAGCGGCTATCGGACGAAATGGGAAACCGGGAAGCACCTTGCCTACTATGAGGTTTACGGCTATCGGAAAAGCGACGGGGATAAATACAAGCTGGTTGTCGATGATACGACCGCGCCCGTGGTGCGAAGGATTTTCAATATGGCGCTCTCCGGGATCAAGCCCTCGCGGATCGCGGCGGCGCTCAATGCCGACGGCATTCCGACGCCGTTTGAATCTCTTGCGGCAAAGCAAAAAGTACGTTCAAAGAGCGAGCTTCGGCCTATTTGGACAGGAACCGAAATAGGGCGTATGCTTCGGGACGTGCGCTACATTGGAACCATGACGGCCGGCATGTACGCGGTTGAAAAGATAGGAAGCAAGAAGAAGTATATTCGGCCGCAATCGGAATGGTACGTCACCCCGGATACCCACGAGCCACTTGTCACGAAGGATGAATTTGACCGGGCCCAACTTTGCGTCCGGGCAATAAAGACAAAAGGCATGAAATTCGGCCCGCGTACTCCTTCCCCGTATTCTCTGCCTGTGCCGATCCGATGCGGCGGCTGCGGTCATGCTATGGTGAAAAATTGTGCGAAGGTCATGTCGTATTATTGCAGGTATAAAACCGTAGCGGCGTCCGCAGGCTGTTTCGGCGGAAAAATCGAGGTTGAAGCGTTAAAAAGCGTTTTGCTTTCTTCCGTACAGAAGCTTCAAGACGTGCTCGTGGAACGAAAACGTATCGTTTCCGCAAAAGCCGCAGAGCCATCCTTCGATTATGTAAAGGAGCTGGCGGCGCTTCAAATGGAGATTGGCCGGATTCAAAACGAAAAGCTGGCTCTATACAACGCCTACAGCGACGGAAAACTCGGCCGCGATTCTTATTTGGCCCAGCGAGTAACCGCCGATGAAAGAATCCGCGCGCTTACCGGTCGGGCGGATACGCTGGAATACCAGAGCCGGCAGCACCATCAGCCAGCGCCCGTTATTCCTCCGGCCATCGAATATCTTCAAGATACGCCGGGCCCTTTACNNGTACAGCAATGAGCTCATCGCCGCGCTGGTGAAGCATGTCGTTGTTCATGATGAAAACCGGGTCGAAATCGTTTGGAAATATGCGGACGAGATCGGAGGTATTATACTAGGGGAAATGGAGGGGTGTTCGTAAATACGGTGAAAAATATATTGTTCTTACTTGACACAATCCCAAGACAAGCCAATAGCCTCGCCCCGCCGTATCCCGTAGATCAGTATCAGCAGAAAAGC
>DBDD01000122.1 GCA_002293365.1 Christensenella sp. UBA941
GGGTTTAATGTCGATCAATTAAATACTCCGGCTACGTTGCCGGTGGCGGAGTTATATGTCGCGGTATTATAAAACACGGTGCCCGCCTCCGGGCCGCACGCCCAGTACCAATTGCTTCCTAAAGAAAATGATCCTGTGCCAGTCGGTACAGCAGCTTCATCATTTATGATCGCGCCGCCCGTGTAGCGCATACGCGTTCCGCCCAGCCAGCCGGGGTTCTTGGCGATTGCGTTGTATACGAACATCTGTTCCGCTACGCTGGCCAGCGTAGCGAGATGCCCAACCAGATTCCTGTATCTTCTCGTTTTACATTCGTTATACGCTGCCATCCACGATCTGACCGTGCCTACCCATTCGAAGTAATGCGCGCCGCCGTCGTCCGCGAACCAGCGCAGTATTGATTGCGTCTCCAGCATTACGTCCACCATCGCGCCCATCGACGGATATACGCCGGCGGTCAGCAAAGACAGGGAGGCTGTGTTGAAAAAGGCTTCGAGCTGCGCCTCCGTCCCCTGGGAGGCCGGAGTCGTGATCATGATATTCATGCTCGTCCAAACGCCGGTGGTCGCGCTGGTAACAACCGCCCAGCCGGTTCGCGCGGTATAGTTGAGCTTAAGCTGGGACGGAAACGCGAGGTTGATGGATCTATAGCCGCTGTTTCCGCCACCCGGCGCGCCGACGTCCACGTCCGCAAACTTCCATACGCCGCTGCCGTCGTATGAAAGCGAATAGCTGATACTTCCGGCCGCGGCCGCCTTGCCGAGCGTAATATCGACCGTCACGCCCTCGTCCGGATATACGTTGGGGTCTACCAGCGACACATTTGTGGCCGCGTCGTTGAAAAAGTCCGCTATCCGCCCCGGCTGCCCCTCTGTGGCCGCGTTCGGTATGGATACGCGCGTTTTCATTTTGCCGTTCCCGTCCGCGTTGGATACGGACGTCCAGCCGGAGGTCGCGTCAAAGTTGAATTGTATTTCTGCGGGATGCGAGATATCGATAAAGCCGTAGCCGCTCGCGCCGCTGGGCAGCGCGCCGACGTCCACGTCCGTAAACTTCCACACGCTGTTGCCGTCATAGCTAAGCGTATATCTTATGGTGCCGTCGTTGGCCGCCAAGCCTAGCGTGATGCTTGCCCACGCGTCTGGCGGCGGGTTGTTCTCGTCTACCGGCGACAGGTATGTGGTTCCCGCGCTAAGAAAGGCTTCGAGATGCTCCGGCTGTCCAAACGAGTCCGGGGCCGCGATGGTGATATTCGTTTTGGCCGACCCGCCCCCGGCAGTTCCTGCGGAAATCGCCCAGCCGGACGGCACAGCGTAGTTCAGTTCAAGCTCTTCCGGATATTCGATAACGATGGACTTATAGCCCTTTACGCCGCTGGGCAGCGCGCCGACGGATACGTCGTCGAAAAACCATTTGCCTTCATCGTCGCCTTCTCCTTCGCGCAGAATATAGCCGATACTGCCGCCCGAGGCCGACCTTGCGGACATCATGCGCGCGCGCCCGCTGACGGGGGCGCTGACGATAACGGAAACGACGGGCAATTCCACGCCCTCCGCAAGTTCCTCGCCCTCATTAAGCGCCAATACCGGCTTGAAGCGATATGTTCCCGGCGCGTCCGGGCTGTATTCGCCCTCGACCAGCTCGCCGTCTTCGTCCTCCATGTCCCAGTTCATAGTACCTATGCACTGCCAGCTTTCAACCCGGACAGTATAGGCGTATTGCTCGCCGCCCTCCACGGTCGCTCTCAGCGTTTCCGGCAGCGGAAGGTCTTCAGCAGCCGTACCCGTGTCCGCGGCAATATCATGCGTCTCGGGATCGTCCGGGCTGATGTACGGATTTGGATCGAATTCTATTATGACCACGGCGGCCGCCGGAGTTGGCGACGGCGACGGCGATGGAGACGGCGACGGAGATGGGCTTGGCGACGGCGACGGGCTAGGCTCCGCGCCCGGTATCGGCGACGGCTCCAAGCTCGGCTCCGGCGACGGAGACGGTTGAGCGCCTGCATCCTGCGACGGTATCGGCGTATGCGAAGTCTCCGGCGGCGGCTCCTGTGTTGGAGAGGGTTCCTGCGAAGGTTCCGCCGAAGGTTCCTGCGATTGCTGCGGTTCAGAGGTCTGCTCCGGATCGGCGCCTGACGTTAGCTCCGCGCCCGTTCCAGGGGTCAGCTCCGTACCGGATGATCCTGCTACTGTTTCGGGCTCTGTATTAGTTTCGCCTTGCTCCGCAAAGGCGGAGAGAGGTATGGACGTTAGCGCAAACAAAACGACAAGCGCAAGAGCCAAAACGCTTCTCCAGCGCCCCAAAGGTGATCGCGCGGTATAAATCTTCTCTACAAATTCCGAGACCTTGGACATACTGTCGCCGCCCTCTGCTGTCTGATGCACGTGCGCGGACGCTTCGCGCTTCGGCAGTTATGACAAAACGGCAAGACCGCCTTAATGACGCGACTCGCCCGCATACTGCCAAAATACCCGTTAAGGTATATATTTCATACGATGCCTGTAGCCAACTATACACCATTATTTAGGTAAATTGTTGTTATATTCACATGTTTTACAATGTTTTTACATAAACCCATATAATTACATTAGCGAGCCGTATTACGAGCAATACATACTTTAATAATCCTGAAGATATCTGATACTATTTTCAACATAGAAAAATATAATATTTGTGTTGACAGCATATAACTCTCCCGATATAATGAGTATGCACTCATTGAGCAAGGAGATATCGAATGGCGGAAAAGCGCACCCTACAAAAGGCCAAAACAAGAGAGCGAATAATCGACGCCGCTTTGAAGGTTTATTCCGAGCAAGGTTTTTCTTCTCCCACGACCGCTATCGCCAACGAAGCTCACGTTTCTCACGGATCGATTTTCGTCCATTTTGCAAGCGTTGACAATCTCCTGACCTGCGTACTGGAGCGCTTTTCGCAAAGCCTGAACGTCGAGCTGCATTCATTATACGATCATGAGAACGACTTGGGAAAGCTTATGGGTATGCACATAGATGTGCTAATTAAGTATGAAAACTTTTACAAGCGGCTTGTAAAGGAGGCCGTTTACCTACCGGAAGAAACAAGAAACACATTTATTGCCATACAATCTACATTATCTATTCATTTTCACAAAGCTTTGGAGCAGGACATGATTAGCGGTAAAATCAAAAACGTGCCTTTTCATATGATTTTCAATACATGGCTCGGATTAGTTCACTATTATCTTCTAAACAGCGACTTATTCGCTCCGCGCGATTCGGTTTTGAAACGATATAAAGGCGCTCTGATTGGGTGCTTTATAGCATTGGTAAAACAATAATGAACGATTGGAGGAAAGAAATGAAAAGCTGTATTGCGTGCGGTATGCCTATGAGAACCGCCGCAGAATTCGCTATGGGCGATGAAAGCAGAGATTATTGCATCCATTGCGCTCGCCCTGACGGCGCAATGCAATCCTTCGACGAAAAAAAAGCGAGCATGACGAGTTTCATTATCAAGACTCAGGGGTTGGCGCGGGAAGTTGCCGAAGCCGCGGCGCTGTCGATGATGAAGAAGCTCCCGGCGTGGGAAGGAAACTTTGCGGGATAATTGTCAAAGGTTGGATTTAGAACGGAGGTTTAGAATGTTTCAGTCTCGATGCGGCGTGCTTTGCAACGATTGCGAGCGAAAAGAAAAGGTAAATTGCAAAGGCTGCCTCAATATGACCGCTCCTTTTTGGGGCGGGAAGTGCGAAGTCAAAAGCTGCTGCGAAGGGAAATCGTTAAACTATTGTGGGGAATGCGACGCCTTTCCGTGCGATATGCTTTCGAACATGGGAAAGGATCAGGGATTCGATCCCGCCATAAAAGTTGAGCAATGCCGAAAATGGAACGCTGAAGCGGCAAGCATTTAACCCGAGAGCTTGTATGGTTTTGCCATAGGCTTTTCGAGCCCAAAGACCAAACGATAGAAGTGGAGCAGATACCCCGCGCTCGTACGCTCGCCGACGGGCAGCATGCAAGCGTAAGTACGGTCGAAGCGCTTGGCCTCGTCCTCTACTCCCTCCAAGTGCCGCTGTACCTTAAGGGCAATGCGCGCGTTGAAATGAATGAATTCGCGGGTCTCGTCGAATAAAACGGCGGGGCCCGTTGCTTCGTGCTTGCTCGAAAGATATCGTCCGCGGACATATTTCTCGTATCGCCGGTGCCCATCGAGCAGGCTAATTGTCGCGTGCTGAGGGATACCGGCGTCCTGTATCAAATGCAGCGCGGCGCCGGCGTAAAAAAGCGCGATGTCCATCTCGCCCATCTTCATGAGCTTCAACGCGTTATCATGATACCTCTCCGCAAGGTTCATGGACGTATGCTGCCCGCGAAGGCCGCGCCTCCTGCCGTAGGGAAAATAAAAATGCCCCGCGCTTTTTAGCCCCGCGTCCGCCCAAGCCAGGCCCTTCTCGATAGCCCAAAAGCCGTTTCTGAAGAACTCGCATTCCTTATCGTGGCCGTCACGCAATAGGATGGACAGCGCCGTCGCCGTGATCGCGATATGCGTTCTGGCGTCCGGGTCGCCTAGGAGCCGTTTCAGCGGCGCGATTGCCGCAAAAGCGCCGCGCATGAGTCTTGGGCCGTATTGATATTTGATCATAGCGCACCTCTGTTTTTTCTTATTATGTTGGAAAAACGCGCGCTCCATGCGCCTTGGATACTTTTCTCTTAATGTATGATATAATCGTAGCGGCTAAAAACGCGAAAGGAAACGTATATGCTCGACTATCATGTTCACAGCTCGTACTCGTGCGACAGCCAAACCACGGCGGAAGAGTACCTGATCGCCGCCGAAGCCTTCGGAGTCGAAGAGGTTTGCTTTACAGACCATATCGACCGCCACTTCCCCCTTCCCGGCATACATCACGTCGATACGGATTTTGCCTTGCGTGAGGCGCATTTTAGCGCGCTCAGCTATCCGGGAAAAACCCGCTTCAAGTGCGGTATTGAAATAGGACTTTTTCCAAAAGCAAGCGTATATACGGAATCGAAGCGCATTGTCGAACGTTTCGGCTTCGATTTTGTCATTGCGTCGGTGCATGTCGTCGGCGAAATGGACGACCCATACAGCCCAGAGTATTTTGAAAAGCGCTCGCGTAGAGAAGGATACGCCGATTATCTCAAGCGAGTATACGACTGCATCCGCGAATACGCCGATTTCGACGCCGTAGGGCACATTTTTTGCCCCGCGCGCGCATGTCCGTTTGAAGACCGGGATTTTCGCCTGTCCGACGCGCCCGAACTCATCGACGCGATTTTTAAATTGCTAATTTCGCGCGGCCAAACGCTTGAGATCAATACTCAGGATTTCTGGCACGCGATAGATATCAATAACTATGTAGCCGCCTACAAGCGCTTCAAAGAGCTTGGCGGCGAATTTTGTACCGTCGGTACGGATTCGCACGGCATGAACCGTTTTGGGCGGCTCCTGGGGAACGGCTACGAGCTCGCCCGCGCCGCCGGCTTGAAGTATATTGCCGGTTACGAAGCGAGAAAGCCCGTGCTGCACAAACTATGATCTGGGAATATATGGCTTGGAACTGACCGCTAGCTTCATAATCGAGCCGGGACGCCTTCGCGGTACGCTGCGCGCCCAGCCGTCAAAATCCATGTCCCACCGGCTATTAATTGGCGCGGCGCTGGCTGATGGCGTTTCGCGCGTCTCTCCTGTCGTACGCAGCGACGACATTCTAGCTACGCTCGGCTGCCTTGAGGCGATGGGCGCGCGGATGCGATTCGACGGAGATAAAATTTGCGTCTATGGCGGCGGGATGACAGGCCGCGCGGACGCGATTATCGAATGCTATTGCGGCCTATCGGCGTCGACGCTTCGTTTTCTTTTGCCTGTTGCGCTGGCCCTCAAAAAACGCGTGCGTTTTACAGGCGGCGCAAAGCTGTTTACGCGGCCGATGGAGCCATATTTTGACGCGTTCCCCGGCATGCTCGCGCGTACGCCAAACGGAATAGAAGTCTCCGGCGCGCTTGAAAGAGGCGTATATACCTTGCCTGGCGACGTTTCAAGCCAGTTTTCAAGCGGACTTTTATTTGCGTTGCCGCTAATTGCCGGCGATTCGCGTATTTCGCTCCCGCCAAACGCGGAATCGCGGGCGTATATCGATATGACGCTCGCCGCGCTTTCCCAATTCGGCATAGGCGCGTTTTGGGAGGATAATATTACGCTTTTCGTCCCTGGCGGGCAGCGCTACCTGGCAAAAGCAGGCGAATTCCCCGTTCCGGGCGACTGGTCGCATGCGAGCTGCTTCCTCGTGGCGGGCGCTTTGGGCGGCAGCGTACGCGTCGAAGGCCTTTCGGCTGACGACGCTCATCCTGACCGCGCGATTATTGATATCCTGCGCTCTATGGGCGCGAATATATACTGGGACGGCGAAGCACTCGTGTCAAGCGGCGAAAAGCTTCGCCCAATTACGGCGGACGTCAGCCAATGCCCCGACCTCGCGCCGGCGATAGCGGCGGTTGCTTGCGGCGCAACGGGTACGACGCGCATTACGGGGGCGGAGCGGCTTAGATACAAGGAGAGCAACCGGCTCGACGGCCTTGCGG
>DBDD01000065.1 GCA_002293365.1 Christensenella sp. UBA941
GCAGCTCCGCCGCGCGCTGCCGCAGCAGCGCCGGGTCGGGAATGGAAAAGAACAGCCCCCGCCGCTCGTAGCCGCACGGCTCGTCCGCGTTTGGAAAAGCCGTGCAAGCGGTGTGTTCTCCTAAATAACGCTTGTACCACGCCAAGTCTTTTGAATAATCGCGCGAGGAAAGCCATTTCTTGTAGTAGCGGAACGGAGGCGCTTGACCTGTCGGCTCTTGTTCGCCGAAAAGCTCATTGAGCAGGACGCCGATACTCCAGCCGTCCAGCAATGCGTGATGAAAGGCGATCTTCAACTCGCCGTTTATAATCTCGGCGCTGAAGAGCTTTTCGTCGGCGCTGTCCGTTACCTCATGGAGGAATTCGCCAGAAGCGCCGCGTATGAAGGTAGTACGAAGCGCTTCGTGCCGCTTTATCAGCCGTTGCAGCCGGGCGGCGAGCGCCGATTCGCCAGAATCCTTGGGCAAGGCAATACGCAGGCGCGTTATATAGCGCGATGGCTCGTTTATCGCGTCTATCAACATGGCCTCCTGCGCGGGCGTAAGCCCGAAGCGCTTCATTCGCCGTCCTCCCAGTTCGTCTCGTCGGCGGCGGCCATAAACGCGGCCAGCGCGCCCCTGTCAGGGTTTTGTAGGATATCCGCCGCGCTTAGTAGCCATCCTCTTTCGAACAAGGCGGCTTCCAGCCGTATAGCATTAAGCGACGTACCGCCCGCCGCAAAAAAATCCGGCTCGTCCGTCTTTAGAACAGCGCTCCAAGCTTCAGCCAGCGCTTGTTCCGGCAAGGGGAGAGAAGCTTCTAGCATTTTCATCCAACTCCGTATCGTTTCTTTTTTGAAAAGCTGAGGCGCATAGTTAAACACAACCGCTACGCCGCTTAGCTCCTCACGTACATCCATGACCAGATCGAACAGCGCGTCCTGGCGTTCTTTTCGCAGTATCTCGGGCCTCAGCCCGCTGTCATTTGACAAAGGCTGCGGCAGCGGGATATAGTTTGCCATAACGCTGTAAAAGGGGCTTTGGCCCGCGGTGCGGGGGCATGGAACGATTTCAACCAGCCGCTCCAGCGGCATGTCCTGGTGCTCGTAGAGCTCTAAAAGCCGCGCGCGGGTTTGGCGAAGCGCGTCGGCGAAGCTAATGCCGGAGACGGCCAGCCGGAGAGGCAATGTCCTAGCGAGGTTTCCTATCGTCCGGGCCGTATCGGGATGGTCTCGGCCGTTCAGAGGAACGCCGATCATCGCGTCCGTTTTTGACACTGCCGAAAGCATCAGCGCGAACGCCGCGAGAAACAATCCGAAAAGCGTTGTTTGATGCGCGGCGGCATAGCTTCGAAGACGCTGTGCGGCGTCTAACCCGAATAAGATGGTTTCCTGTTTGAAGCCGGCCAGCCGCGCGGGGCGCTCAAAGTCGTACGGAAGAGAGCACTCCGGTACGCCGGACGAAAACAACTCCTGCCAATATGCCTCGTTGGGCGTTTTGCCCGCTTCCCATACGGCTATATCGATAACCTGCGCGCTCGCGGGCGGCCTGTTTCCGCCGTATAACGTCCAAAAATCCTCCATCAGAACGCGCAGCCCGATGGCGTCGGCGATAATATGGTGGGTGGTACACGAGAGTATATTCTCGTTTATCGAAATATCGAAAAGGGGGGCATGGCGAAGATCAAACGCGCTGCGAGGCGCGTCTATCAGCGAAATTTCAACTGAAGGCTCGACGACCTGAAAAACATCCCCGCCGCGCTCGATAAAGCGCGAACGCAGGATGGAGTTTATGTGCGCCAGCTCTTCAAAGCAAGCCACGGCGCGCGCCTTGTCGATTGCGCCTTCACAGCGGCATTGGATGGATACGGTGTATTTCCCGCCGTCCTGCCCCGTGCGCCAAAGCAGCCACATCTGCCGCATAGGTGCAATGAGCGGATATGCATCCAGCTTTGGCGCGGGCGGAATGTGTTCGGACGTTTCCAGCGCCGCCGCAAGCGAGCGGGGGGTTAGGTTGTTAAGCAACGTCGTATAGGAGACGTTAATGTACATCTCTCGGACGATTTCGAGTTGGAGCCGCATGAGCTTCAACGAATCGCCTCCTAAATCGAAGAATGCATCGTCCTCTCTTGCGGGGCGGCCGAGTACGCGCGCAAACAGCGCCGCCAGCGCAGCCGCCGCGCCTTGGCCGCCTGTTAAAGGTTCCTCTGCGCCGCGATTTATTTCAGCTTTGATCAGGGCCTTTCGGTCGATCTTGCCGTTCTGGCCGCGCGGCAGGCTATCGATAAAAATAAACTCGGACGGGATCATATATTCCGGCAGGCGCGCCGCGAGCTGTTCCCTTAGCGCGCTGGCTTCAAGCCCTCCAACGACCCAAGCAGTAAGCGCCCCGCCCTCGGAGGTAACGCAGCAGTCGGCAACATCGCAGCAGCATAAAAGCGCCGCCTCGACCTGCTCGGGATTGACCAGCATGTCCCGGATTTTAACGGCCCAATCGCTGCGGCCGAGGTGGATAAGCTCGCCGTTCGGGCTATACCTTACTATATCGCCCGAGCGGTATTTGCCACCAATCAGACGGCGTGCCGTTTCGTCGGGGCGCGAGAGGTAGCCCCGAAACAGCGATGGGCCGGATACAAGCATCTCGCCCGTCTCGCCGTCTAAATCAATAATCGTTCGGTTCCACGGCTTCCCGATGGGTATATCCCCCGATTTGGCTTCGCGGATCGGGTTAAATGTTACGCTGCCGCCGTTTTCCGCCATGCCGAGATGGTACATGATCTCGTAGCCGCGCGGCTGTGCGCACGACTTCAGCCGCCCTCCCGCGACGCGCAGGTATTTCAGCGCCCCGCCCTTATAGCTCTTGGTAAACAGCTCGGCGATATTCGGCGGCAGAAACATGTAGGAGATAGCGTTGTCTTCGATATAGCGCTCCAGCGCGATAAGATCGTGACGTATGGTTTCGTCTAAAATATGCAGCGTCAGCCCGTTCGCGAGCGGAAAGAACAGCTCCCAAAGCGCGGCGATAAAGCCAAAAGGCGCGTACGCGGCCGTCGCATCTCCGCCCCCGGGCTTCATGTATGACGTTTGCCAAGAGAGCATTTCATCGATAGTGCGATGCTCTAATACCGCGCCTCTGGGCTGTTTGGTAGAGCCGGAGGTGAAAACGGCGCAGGCGATTTCGTTGGCTTGCGGAATATGGATATCGATAAGTTCATGTGCTCTCTTAGCGGAAAAAGCGTCGCCGCGCAGTACGGCGGAAGGCGCGGCGGCTTGAATAACGGCGTCCTGATATGCTCCAGGCGCTTCGGCATCGAGCAACACAAAAGCGCCGCCCGCCATCCACGCCGCTATTACGCCGACGAGCGTATTTACGGAACGTTTTGAAATTATGACTACCCAAGGCGAATGCTTTGCAGCCCCCGGATTGAATATATCGTAGTTATCAGGCGCGCTCGACAAAAGGCCAACGCCGCTCTGGCGCAACTTGCCCGCGAGCTCCCTCGCGCGCTCGTATAGCTCTTGGTAGGTAAATGAATCCTTGCCGCAGATCAGAGCGGTATTGCGTGACTCCCGGAATTCCAGAAAGCGCTCGATAAATGTCATCACAGACCTCGTAGGTTCTTGTCTTGATAAAGCCTATGCAGTCTTTTCGGCGCGTCCTTTTATTGTATTGCCAAGCCATTCGCGGGAGTTGGCGTAGGCGTTTTTGAAGCTCTTTTTCATGGCGTCGATGTTTGCGCCGACAAAGGTACCGTCGCTTTCGAAATGCGTAATGAACATGCGCCCCAGCGCGTAGGTCGTCATCCCGTTTAAGGCGGGCTTTGTGCCAATCGTCAGCGGTAAGCCGACCAGCGGAATACCGCTCACCAGCGATTCGACCAGCGGCGAGGCAAGCGTGCCCGCGCCCGAACTGACGACCGAGGCGATGATCTTCTTGGCTACGCCTTCTTTGAACTCGACGCCGTAAAGCCCGGCCAGCTTGCGCGCCATGATCAGGTTGCCGGCCGTAACGGCGGCGAAGTTAAAGAGCGGAATCGGGACGATCCCCAGCCCCATCGCGGCGTAAACCGCATGACGCACAACCCTGTCGGCTTCATGTGTACTGGCGCTTAAAACGGCGCTTTCTTCGGACGCTTCTGCGGCGGAGGCTTCGGAGGCTTTAGCGGCTTCTTCGGCTTTGGCGGCTTTAGCGGTTTTGGTGGCTGTTGGCTCCTGCTCGGCTGCGGCGCCGGTTTTTTTTGTCTGTTCGGGCTCGTTCGCTTTCATCGATCAACATCCTCCCCAGAATTTCTCTATTTAATTAGTATCGTTGACTACCGTAAATATACATCTTATATTACCATTATAAAATAATAATACATAGGGGATATTTTGTCGATGCCCCCAATATTAATAATTATTAAGGTATAGTCTATTGAGATATAATCTATTGAGATATATTCTATTATGGTATTATCGTATCCGGTAGCTAGAAGCGAAAAGGAGATGCGTTATGGTTACAGTTGGCAGGCTTATTCTTTCGGATTACGCGGATTATCCAACCGATAAAAATTGCGATCCCAATTACGTAATGCTCTATATGGCCAGAGCTTTCGATGTGGATCTTTTCATCTTTGAGCCCAAGGACGTCGATTTTGAGAAAAAGACGATCAACGGACGGTTTTTTGAGCACGGCGAGGAGCTGCGAAAGGTTGTACCCTTCCCTCCGCTTGTCGATAACCACTATACAGGGATAGACGAGGAGCTATCGCACTATACCGCTTTGGCGCGCGTCTATCCGGGCGACACAAAATTCACAACCTACACCGACCTTAAAAACGACGGGAAATACGCCGACATTTTGATTCCCACTTTTGAAGTCAAGAGCTTCGACGATATCAAGCGCGGCTTAGACGAGTTTGGCGAAGTAGTAGTTAAGCCTGTGCTCGGCGCACAAGCCATAGGCGTCGTAAAGCTTTCGAAGGACGGAAGCCGGTACCAGCTAAATGACAGAGGCGCGCTGTCCTTTTTTTCCGAGCGGGAATTAGCCGATTATTACAGCGAGCATCTTTCGAAGGACTATATCCTCCAGCAATACATCGATTGCCGCACCAAGGCGGGCGAGCCCTTCGACGTACGCGTTTGGGCTGTGGATATGGGCGGAAACGAATGGACCTCCTCGTTGCTCCCCCGTATCGGAGCGAAGGAGGGGATCACGTCCAATGTTTGTGCCGGCGGGCATGCTTTGCCCGTTGAGTATGTTCTTAAAAATGAATTTGGGGAGCATTGGCAAAAAATCAATGACGATCTTCTAGAGCTCGGTAGGGAATTTCCCGCACGTTACGCAAATCTGATAAAGCGCGAGCTATTCGATCTTGGCATCGACATAGGCATTACGCGCGTGGGCGGCGCTTATAAGTTCTGGCTGTTTGAAGCGAATTCAATGCCTAGGCCTTACGACCATTTTCTAGGCGGCAATACAAGAACCAACCTGCTTGCGGCGTATTTCAAGTATTATCACTATCTTTACAGGATATTGGGGCTCTAGCCAAGGAGACGGCGCTCCTCAGAATAGCACATTGTTTCAGGGGAATAGTAAGCTTAGTAAACGATGTATTAAAGCTGATTTTCAGGAGAAAAGCCGGTTGATTACTCTTTTTTTGCGCGCGGTGACGATTTATGTCATACTCTTCGCGTTTCTACGCCTCATGGGCAAGCGCCAGCTTTCGGAATTGCAGCCTTTTGAGTTCGTGATAACGCTGCTGATCGCGGACTTGGCGCAAACGCCGATGAGCAACACGGGCGAGCCGTTTCTGTACGGGCTCGTGCCTATGACGGCGCTGTTTTTGACGCAGCAGCTACTCTCGCTCCTTGCCTTCAAGAGCGGGCGCGTTCGGCATTTAATCGGCGGAAAGCCGAGTATCGTCATCGAAAACGGATGCATATGCGAAGCCGAGCTGAAAAGGACGCGCTATACCGTCGGGGATTTGCTCGAACAGCTGCGCACGCAGGGCTACAGCCTATCAGACATCGCGTTCGCGATACTCGAAACCGACGGCGAGCTTAGCATTGTGCCGCACGCGCACAAGCGCACGGTTACGCCGGAAGACTTGAAAATCGAGGTGGAAAAGGCGACGCTGCCGCGCACGCT
>DBDD01000201.1:0-7996 GCA_002293365.1 Christensenella sp. UBA941
CGCGCGCTGCTGGAAAGCGATAATGTCGAAAAGGCGAAGGAGCTTATCGCAGAAGTGATCGTCGAGGCGAAGAAGGATTGACATCCCTGTGTGTAGGGGCGAACTGTGTTCGCCCGCCTTTTATGCAGGGCTTGTGTAAACCACGGGCGAACACAGTTCGCCCCTACAGCGGAGGATAAAAAAGCTGCTCGATTTAAGTTTTTTGGACCTGAGCGGGGTAACCTCGCCGTTTTTACAATATCTCGTCGTTATAGGCATAGCGATGCTGCCGGTCTTGGAGCTCAAGGCCGCGATACCCGTCGGCATGGCCGTATTCGGTATGGATCTTTGGCTTGCGTTTTTTCTCGCGTATATCGGCTCGTGCTTGCCCGCGCCTCTGATTATTTGGCTTTTGAAGCCCATTATGCGCTGGATTCGGCATATTAAATTCTTGCGTAAATTCTTCGATAAAATAATGGATTCCTCGCTGAAAAAGGCGGATAAAATACGCAAATACAGCCTTTGGGGGCTGTTTGTATTCGTCGCGATCCCTCTGCCCGGAACGGGCGTATGGACGGGGTCGATTATATCCTCGGCGTTCGATCTGCGCATAATCAAAGCCACGCCCGTAATTTGGGTCGGGAACCTCGTGGCGGGGCTGGCGATACTATTCTTGAGCTACCATATCATTGGATAATATCGAATGAAATACGTTTTAGGCTGTATCCGGCGCGCGCAGGATGAATTCGCGCTTATAAAAGAGGGCGACCGCGTCGCCGTGGGCGTTTCGGGCGGCAAAGACAGCCTGTTATTGTTGAACGCTCTCGCGCTATACCGCAAGTTCGCGCCGCCATTTTCGCTTATGGCGATTACGCTAAAATTGGGCTTCGAGCCGTTCGACGTTTCGCGCGTCGCGGAGCTGTGCCAAGAGCTGGACGTGCCCTATAAAGTCGTAGAGACCGATATAAAGCAGGTCGTATTCGATATCCGCAAGGAGAAGAACCCTTGCGCACTGTGCGCGAAGCTTAGGCGCGGCGCGCTGCATACCGCCGCTCTTGAGGAAGGGTACGACGTAATTGCCCTGGGGCATCATAGAGAGGACGCACTCGAAACGCTCATGCTCTCCGTCATCTACGAGGGCCGCCTTGCGACGATACCGCCGAAGGTCTTTTTACCCAGAAGGGGCATAACGCTTATCCGCCCCATGATCCTTTTGCCGGAAAAGCATGCGATCGGCGTTTCAAAAAAGCTGGATTTGCCCATTGTACATAACCCTTGCCCGCAAAACGGAGCTTCCAAGCGGCAGGATATGAAAGAGATGCTCAAGGTAATGACCAAGGCCGTGCCGGATATAAAGGAAAAGCTGCTGCACGCTATTTCCAGTACGGAGCATTATCGGCTTTGGGATATTTCCAAGGAGATGTAGGGGCGGCCTTTGGCCGTCCGCAAGCGTAATTATTTGGAATATTTCCATTATCTTGGGGCAACCTACCCCCGAGGTGATATCATGAAAAAACAATGCAAAAAAGATATGAAAAAAAGTAAAAATCCTTTAAACGGTACGTTTATCGAGCCGTCGGAGAACGACGGCGGGTTTGCCGCCGTAAATACCGTCATGTACGGCGAGGAACAGGATGTGGACGATCTTTAGATAGATGTCCGCGCCGCCCCCCCTCTCTTAAACATATATATGCATATACGCCAACACCTTCCGATATAGGATATTCCGCCTTGGAATGTCAAATACAATGAGGGGATAAATCGCTTGAATCCGCGGCAAAATTGAAGTACAATGAAATGACGGATACATCTTAGATGTGTTTGTCGTTTGGAGGTTATTAAGTACTAAATGCCGAACGGATTATTTAAAAAACCGATCACCTTCAAAAAGGTTATTATATATATATTGATCGCTTGCGGCGCGTTTGCCGCGATATTTATCGCCAGGACGGCGTACGTCGTCATGAATCCCGCCGCCGCGTTTCCTGAGCTCCGCACAACTTCTACGCCCAAGCCCGAAATCATCCGCCCCGGCCCTACGCCCGAACCGGCGCAAAGCATAGCCGGGCCGGACGCGACAAGCGCTCCCGGCAATACGCCAATAATCATACCCGACCCTACGCCCGATCCCGAGGCCGTCTTGCTCTCGCAGGCGGATCTCGAATTTCTAAAGGATAGGGTAACAATTTTACTCGTCGGCGCAGATCAAAGCCCGGAGCGGCTTTCAACGCGCGAACAATACCGCAGCGACGTTTTGATGCTGGTTACGATCGATTTCGCAGAGAAAAAGGTGGACATGCTCTCCATCCCGCGCGATACTATGGCGCGTATCTACAATACCACGGGCCGCTGGAAGGTAAACGCCTGCTTCGAGCATGGCGGCGGTATCGAAAAAGAGAGCTTCCTCTACGCGAAGGAGACGATCTCCATGCTGCTCGGCGGCGTGCCCGTGCAATACCATATGGGCGTGACGATGGACGGCATCAAGCGCGTGGTAGACGCAATGGGCGGCGTGGATTACGACGTGGACGTCGAAATAAAGCTAAACGGGCGCATACTCGAAAAGGGCCCGCAGCATCTGAACGGCCAGCAGGTTCTGGACTATTGCCGCGCCCGCAAGGGCATAAGCACCGATTTAGGACGTATCGACCGCCAGCAGCGTATGCTGTTCACTATTTTTGATCAGCTCAAGTCGCGGGATCAGCTTGTGAATTTCCCGAATATCTACAGCTCCGTCCAGAACGACGTCTATACAAACTTAAATCTCGAACAGATCGCGGCGCTGACGGTATTCGCCACAGGGATCGACCTTGGCAATATCGAGCGCCATACGCTCAAGGGCGAATACATGTCGGCCTATAACGCGAGCTTCTTCGTACTCGACCAAGAATACAAGTGCGAGAAGGTAAAGGAAATCTTCGGCGTAAATATTAAGCCCGATACCGAATTCGATATAGAAAAAGTCCAAAAAGACAAGTCCTCCCAGGCGTCGCTGGACAGAGCGCGCGCGTTCCTCGACGAGAACGCCGACGCGCTTACGACGGAGCACCAGGCCCAAATTACCGCCCAGATAATCCTTCTCGAAGAAGCGCTCCTTTTGGGGGATCTCGAAGCGATGGATACCGCCGCCGCGGGGCTCGACAGCGCGCTTACCGCCCCGATTCCCCAATATCAGTACCCCTACTACCCCAACGAGCCTTTTGTACCCGGCCCGGGCTATAATATGCCGGTATATCCTCAGCCCGTCCAGCCGGTTGATCCCGTATATCCCGTCGTTCCGGATCCGGCCATGCCGGGAGGCTATATAGAACCCACCCCATATCCGGATTATGTCCAGCCGGTGTTTTAATTTAACGTATCGACCCAATACCGTAGTGGCGGATGGCAATCCGCCCGTTGCAGGTCGCCCGTGTAGGGACGCCATATATGGCGTCCGTGACCCAAGATTAAGCATATGATTAATCACGGACGCGATACCTCAAGGAGGTTCTTGCGCCCCGGAGGGGTATATCGCGTCCCTACATGTTTATCGCATTAATAAACGTATAGTCAGGAACAGCCTATGAACCATATCGCCGGCTTGAGCCATGCCGAAGTGCAAGAGCGCCAAAGCCAGGGCCATGTAAATAAAAGCGACGCCAAGCTCACAAAATCCGTTTCGCGCATCATCTGCGAGAACGTTTTTACGTTCTTCAATCTTTTCAACCTCGCGATAGGCGTGTGCGTCGCGCTCGTGGGCGAGTATACAAACCTGCTCTTTTTAGGGGTCATTTTTTCCAATACGCTGATCGGCATAGCTCAGGAAATCCGCTCAAAGCGAATGGTGGATAAGCTCTCGCTTATGACCATGCCGCGCGCCCGCGTCGTGCGCGAAGGCGGCGAAAGCGAGATACATTTCGAGGAATTGGTGCTCGGCGACGTAGTAAAGCTTTCGGCGGGCAACCAAATCGGCGCGGACTCCATCTTGCTCGAAGGCGCTGTGGAAGCAAACGAGGCGCTGCTTACGGGCGAATCGGACGCAATACTGAAAAAAGCGGGCGACGAGCTGCTTTCGGGAAGCTTCATAGTAAGCGGAACGTGCTTTGCGCGCGTTATCCGCGTCGGCACAGACAACTACGCCACGGCGCTCACGCGCGAGGCAAAGGCGCATAAGCGCTTCCATTCCAAGCTGCTCGACTCGCTGAATAAGATAATTCGCTTTGCAAGCTGCTTTGTACTGCCTATCGGGCTTTTGATGTTCTTTACGAATTATTCCGGGACGGCTACGGGGCTGAGTACGGCTGTATTGACGGCGGCAGCAGCGATGATCGGCATGCTGCCAAACGGGCTGATGCTTCTAACGAGCGTTTCGCTCTCCGTCGGCGTCATAAAGCTCGGACGGGCGCGCGCGCTCGTGCAACAGCTTTTCGGCATAGAGACGCTCTCGCGCGTGGACGTGCTATGCCTCGATAAGACGGGCACTCTGACCGAAGGGCGCATGCGCGTGGAGCGTGTAATAGAGCTGGACTATTCTGCGCTGCCCGTTCCGCTAGAAGAAGCGATGGGCGCGTTCGTTTGCGCTATGGACGACAACAACGCGACGTTCCTCGCCGTAAAAGATTATTTTTGCCGCAATGGCGAAGCGCTCGAATTTATAGACCGGGTTCCGTTTTCGTCGGAGCGCAAATATAGCGCGGCTATTTTTACGGGGTTTACGCTCGTCATGGGCGCGCCGGACGTGCTGTTAAACAACGTTCCCGGCGAAATATCGGCGTTTGAGCGCGACGCGCGCGTAATATTGGTCGCAAAAAGCGACGCGCGCGCACCCGAGGCCCTCCCCGGCGAGCTTACGCCCGTCGCGGCGCTTGTGCTCGAAGACGTAATCCGCCCCGACGCAAAGCAAACGCTCGAATATTTCGCCTCGCAAGGCGTACAGCTAAAGATTATCTCCGGCGACAATCCCCAAACCGTATCCGGCGTCGCGCGGCGCGCGGGCTTTGCGGAGGCGGAGGCGTTTATCGACGCCCAAACGCTCGAAACCGACGAGGCTCTGGCCGAGGCCGCCGAAAGCTATTCCATCTTCGGGCGCGTAAAGCCCGCCCAAAAGCGCGCGCTTATAAAGGCGCTCCAAAAGGGCGGGCATACCGTAGCCATGGTGGGCGACGGCGTAAACGACGTCCTGGCCTTGCGCGAAGCGGATTGCAGCGTAGCTATGGCGGCGGGCAGCGAGGCCGCGCGCCAAATAGCGCAGCTGGTGCTGCTCGATTCAAACTTTGCCGTACTGCCGGGTGTAGTAAACGAAGGCCGGCGCGTCGTAAACAACATAACGCGCACCGCCTCGCTCTTCCTTATGAAAACAGGCTATTCCTTTTTGCTTTCGCTGCTAGCTATAGCGTTCGCGTTTCCATATCCCTTTATCCCGATCCAGCTCACGCTTATCGGCATGTTTATCCAGGCCATACCCTCGTTCTTTCTCGCGCTCGAACCAAACTCCGAACGTATTCGGGGGCGCTTTTTCGAGACCGTATTGGGCAACTTTTTGCCAAGCTCGCTGGTGGTTGTGCTCAATGTCGCG
The DNA here is from genome assembly GCA_002293365.1 of Christensenella sp. UBA941. GTDB lineage: Bacteria > Bacillota > Clostridia > Christensenellales > UBA941 > UBA941. The sequence goes on from DBDD01000201.1 coordinate 5,534, forward strand.
TTCATCCAGCTCCTCGCGCCTTACGCGAATATAGACCCGAACGCCGTCAGCACGCTCTGTGTGATGATGACGGGCATAACGGGGCTATTTCTCCTTTTGCGCGTTAGCCGCCCCTTCAACCGCATGCGCGCCGCGCTTTTCGCGCTAATGACCGTAGGGTTTTTCTTTGGCGCGTGGGTCTTGCCCGGGTACGCTTTCTTCTCGCTCGGCGCGCTGAAAGTATCCGAGCTGATGATTCTTTTGGGCATGGCGGCCATTTGCTATCCGCTTACGTACGGGCTTGCGCGGGTTGTGAAAAAGGTAAATAAAAAGCGAGCCGCCTTATAAAGCGCGGCTCGTAGAACGGTAATACTCAACGGCGGGGCTACGCGCCCTTGCTTTCCAGCACAAGCGCTCGCAGATCGATTGCGTCCGTCTTCACTTGCAGCTGTTCTATCGCAACCCCGTGCCTATTCTGTGTTTCGATTATCAGCTGCTGACCCTCCCAAAGCGTGTCCAGGCGCTTGGTTATTCTGTGTTCAATATCGAGGCGTATCTTCTTAATTTCGTTCTCCACGCTGTCCAAGCGCTTGTCGTGCGCTTCATACAAATCGCTGAACGCGCTGATGATATCCTGAGAACAGGCGTGCAGCTTCTCATCCGCTTCTTCAAAGCGCCGGTTCATCTCTTTGGACATATCATCAAAGCGCCGGTTCATTTCTTTGGACATATCGTCAAAGCGCCTGTCCATTGCTGCAAAGCGCTCGTCCACCGCTGCAAAGCGCCTGTCCACCGTTTCAAAGCGCTCGTCTATCGCTGCAAAGCGCTCGTCCATTGCGTCAAAGCGCCTGTCCACCGTTTCAAAGCGCTCGTCTATCGCTGCAAAGCGCTCGTCCATTGCGTCAAAGCGCCTGTCTACCGCTGCAAAGCGCTCGTCCATCTCTTTGGACAGCGCGCTAAAGCGCGTGTCCATCATCAGGCCGATTTGTATTAGTAATTCCTGGTTATCCATGATTCGCCTCCAATGGATTCCTATCTCATAGTATACTATACCGGCCCATAAAAGTCATTTCATTAATTACATAACCAAACTTCGACCTTTTTCGTCATCCTACTCCCCCGCTATGCCAAACAGCCTCTTTGGGTTGTCGTACAGCAGCGCCTTAGCGATCCTTCGGGCTTCGTCGATGCCGAACAGCCCGGCTTCGACCTTATCGGACAGTACGGCGGCGATGTTCCTTCGGGCCATGTACTGGTGGCCATATATGCCGTCTATGGGGGTATAGTCCCCGCCGAACCCGCTGATTCTGTTGTAGGGCAGGAATTCCAGCCATTCGTCCAGCGCGGCCCGGGCGGCCATAGGCGAAATGATATGCGCCCAGCACATATCTATATGCACGTTCGGGAACATCTTGCACAGCGCGCCCAGCTCGCCCTGATACGGGTAGCCGATGTGGAATACGTCGAAGGTCATATCCGGGTATTCAAGGAACACCCTGGATAAAAGCGCTGGATTGCTGTTGGTAATGATGTTGCCGTTGCCCTCGTGCAGGCCCGTATGAATCTGCAGCACCATTCCCAGGCGCTGGGCGACGCCAATAATATGCCGGAACAGAAAATTCGTCAGCCCGTCGTCACACTCGTACGCCTGCTCGGTTTTCTCGATATAGCAATCCGCGGCGAAAAGCCTGTTAAACCCCTTTTCCGCCACGGAGCGCTCGGTGCGGGCGAAGTCCAGCGTACGCCTGTAGGCCAGCCCGCACTTGAGCACCCGCGTGCTCTGGGCGATCTCATGGATGCGCGCCCCGCACGCGTCCAAATAATTTTCAAACGTGCTGATCGCAATGCCCGTGCGACTTTCCAGGTCGAGAATATCGCCTCCGCAGCTGGGCCGTATCAGCTCGTCGATGCGCGGCGCGCGGATGAAATACTCGGGGTCGGCCTCGTCGCAGGCTTTATCCAGTATGGACACCTCTATGCGCGAGAGCTCTTTAAGCACCCTGCGGTAGTGCTCTTGCGAAAATCCCCTCACATACGCGTCGTTCAGCCGCTCTATCGTATCGCGCTCAATGCGCTCCACCCCGTAGATATCGCGCGCCGAAAGCTCCAGCGCCTGGCCGTAGCCCGTATGGCGGCAAACATCCCAGTATTTCTCCACGATATCCCATTTCTCAAGTATGGAAAGCTTATCGCCGCGCACNNCCGCCGATACGAGGTCAACGCTGAAGTAGTTCATCAAATATTCCGCCAGGACGTCGTTTTTCTCCCTAAGCCGCTCAAAAGGGGGCAAATGCTCGTGTGTGTCGATAATGGTCATGCCTTTGACGTAATCGTACAGCTCTTGGATCATGATGTCTTTTCCTTTCGCAATATAATTCATAGTAAAAATCGGTATGCTCGCGTGCTGTGGCAATCAATGTATATCGCACACATTATAATGCGCCGCCGCTTTTAACGCAAATAATGTCACTTGCGCACAAGCGC
>DBDD01000201.1:8003-8130 GCA_002293365.1 Christensenella sp. UBA941
CGGAGAGGCCGGGAAGGCGAATGTTTTTGACGTATACGCCTTCCCGCGCGTCGGGGAGGCTTTTTTGATTGAGGAAGACTAGGAGGGGGACGCCTGTGGAAAACAAGGCCATCGTCATGGACGCGCG
>DBDD01000232.1:0-2841 GCA_002293365.1 Christensenella sp. UBA941
GCCTGCGCGGCGTTCGACATGGATCGGGTTGATGCGGCTATGGAGCGGCTCGAAGCCTTTCGCTACGATAGCGGCGAAGAACTCGTCGCTTGGCTTAGGGACAAGGTCAACGGCATGGCGTTCGAGGATGTCTCCGGGGAGTGGCCGGAGTTATAATCGTCAGCGCTTAGTATTATCAATTACCTTGAGACGAACCCGTGATTGCGAAGCCGGCTTCATTCGATGCGGCAAGCCTCTTTCTAGCGGTATTGCCCGAGCGCTGTATTTCATAGATTTCGTTGTTATCTTTGATTTTAAACTGCGCAACCAACTCGCGCAGCATCGTGGATTGCGAACTCATTTCCTCGGATACGGCGGCGCTCTCCTGCGCGGTTACGCTAATCTGCTGTACTACCTGAGCGACTTGGTCGATACCGGTATTTATTTTTGATATTCCCAGGGATTGCGCCTCGGTTTCTTTCGCGATATCCGAAATAAGATGGCTGCTCTCATTAACTCCGGCCACGATCTCCGCTAGGCTGTTTGAGGTTTCTCCGGCAATACGAACGCCTAGTTCCGCCTTTTCGATCGAGTTGACTATCATGCTTTCCGTTTCTTTTGCCGCTTCGGCGCTCTTGGCCGCGAGGTTGCGCACTTCTTCGGCGACGACGGCGAAGCCCTTGCCGTGTTGCCCCGCCCGCGCCGCTTCTACGGCGGCGTTTAAAGCCAAGATGTTTGTCTGGAACGCGATGTCGTCTATTGTTTTCATTACCTTGCCAATCGACTGGCTGACTTCGTGAATTTCTTTAACCGCGGATATCATCGTATCCATCTGCTCGGTGCCTTTTTCCGCTTTAACCCGAATCGTATCGGCAAGCTGTGCGGCTTGGCCGGTCTTTGCCGTATTGAGCTTTGTCTTTTCTGTTATCGTAGAAATAGCGGCGGACAGTTCCTCCACTGTCGCGGCCTGTTCCGTAGCGCCTTGAGAGAGAGCTTGCGCGCCGTCGGCAACTTGGTGCGCCCCTGTCGAAACCTGTTCGGCCGAATGATGTATTTCGGAAAAAACCGAATGGTTCTTTTCAATCATATCCACTAGGCTATTCCCCACCGAATCTTGATTTGAGCGCGGTGAATAGGAGACTGTAAAATTGCCCGACGCAATCTGTCCTATGACATTAGATTGATCGCGCATCGCTTGCGTCATTTCATACATGCTCCCTTGGAGCAGTCCGAGCTCGTCATTCCGTGTTTTCTCGATGTCGGAGCTCATATCTCCTACCGCCAATTTACCGGCATGATTTGAAAGCGCAAGGATCGGGCGCACCAATTTCTTTAGACTCAAGATGACAATCGGAAGAAGGATCGCGGCCGAAACCGCGAATACAATAATCCACATGATGGTTACCCAATTATTTTTTTCTTGAGCGTTAACTGTTCGTATTGCGCCCACAATAGCGCCATCCTTGCCTGAAATCGGAATTAAGCGCTGTACGGTATCGTTACCGTCGATCTTTTCCAAAACCGTAAACCCGTTTCCTGTACTGGCGCTGATTTTGGACCATGTATCCGGATCAAGAGCCTCGGTGAACCGTTCGTCTTCATTCTCAAACGACATGAACAGCGGTTGATCATGCTGATAGAGAACCACGTCGCAGCCAATCATCGTTTTAATGCTCTGGAGGGTTTTCTCATTATCAAGACGCTTTGATAAAAACAGCACGCCTATTTGTTCGCCGCTGTACATAATGGGTACGCCGGCTGTGATACTAAAGCCGTTATTCGACGTCGGATACGCGTAGGAAACGGACTTGCCCGCCATAGCGTCGGCAATCGCCAGGGATGTCTTGATATTGTCTCCGAATTTTGCCGGGTTTGTAACTCTTGCTAAGGCATTCCCTTCAATATCGGCAAAGGTCATGCCGTCGCATCCTGAATAATCAAATGTAGATTTAGCCAGGGCAATTATTGCATCCGTATCTTTAGACCTAATAGCATGAACCATTTCTCCCGTCGGCTGGTCTGCAATCATTTTTGCATAGCCCAGCGTTGAAACACGCCATTCTTCAATAATCGCTAAAACAGTTTGTTCGGTTGATTCGGATATCCTTACGTTATTCTCGTTCACCTGTTGCGCCGATGTAAACATAGATATCCCTATGTAAAGAGCGGCGATTACGAAAAGCGGAATCACAACCAACATCATCAACTTAAAACGAATAGACTGAATGTACTTCAAGAACCTGTCCTCCTTAGATGCTAATACTATTGATGTCTGATGTTCCGAATACCCATTAATTTATAATTAATGAAAATTATACCATGTTGCCCCCCGAACGTTCAAGCCGCTTCTAGGTTTTAAATCGTTTTAAATCTAAAGTCGAATTCGCGATTACATGTTAGTCCGGTTCAGTAAAGCGGAGAATGAATTTATACGCTTTTTTTGATATTTTGATTCTTTTTAGATTACGAAGCAAAAATAGCCGTAATAAACTGGACATGCACGGCTGCGTGGGGCTATACTGAAGCATGGAATAGTTCTTGTGGAAAGTTTACGTACATGAATTTTGATATACGAAAGGGAATCCATTTAAATGAAGAAGCTGCCGCTGCTAATGATCGTCTTCTTGTTGGCGTCCATACTTGCGTCGTGCGTACCCGCCGGGATGACATACGCTGATTTTGCTCCGGCGCACGAGGCAGAGCCTGCGCTTGCGCCTGCTCCGGAGCCGCCGCCCGTGTCTACGCCCATACCTACGCTTGCACCGACGCCCATGCCGACACCGGCCCCAACGCCGGTTCCTACGCCTGAACCAACGCCTGAACCAACGCCCGAACCTGCTCCGGTTCCTACGCCCGAGCTTA
>DBDD01000232.1:2986-16046 GCA_002293365.1 Christensenella sp. UBA941
GGCAGAGGCCCCGACGAGCCTACTGTGCTTTTGACATTGCAAGACCTATTGTTGCTGCCGAATTTAAGCTATCTTCTTATCGACGGCTTCATGGTTTTGCCGAGTGACGACGAATGGCGCGCGTTGGGAGCGCTTGAATATTTCGATTATCTTGAAATNNCCGGTGCCGGTGCCGCCGCCCATCCCGGCGGTGATGAATACCATGCGCGTCCCCTCGCGCTCGAATATTTCGACTATCTCGAGATATATAATTGCCCTTCGCTCGAAAGCCTCGAAGGGATGGCATACTTAACCAAACTAAGCACGCTGTGCATCGACGGCGCGCGCATTGAAGACCTGTCGCCGCTATCGGGGCTGGAAAACTTGACGCAACTACAGGTTTCCGATTGCCGGGTGAGGGATTTTTCACCTCTTGCGTATATGCCGGAGCTCGCCTATGTTAATTTATCAAAAAACTTCCTGACGCATATCGAGCCCGCAAAGGCGATTTCCAAGCTCGACGCGTTCGTCGTAAACGATAATTTTATCACCGATCTTACGCCTCTTACAGAGCTCACAGCGCTTGTCGCGCTGGACGTAGCGGGCAATCAAATTTCAGACACGCAGGCGCTAAGTAAGCTAACGACGCTCGAATACCTGGATATTTCGTCCAACAGGCTTACGTCATTCACCGGTATCCAGCGGCTTACGAAGCTGCGCTTGCTCTTTATCGACAACAATGACGCCGATAATTACGGAGAGATCCTCAAGCTCCTAGCTCTTGAGGATATGCGCGTAGACGAGGAGCAAGTCAAGCGTTATCAAAGGCAGCTTGAAGAGGCGACGTACTCTGTTGAAGTCGTGCCGCTCAATCCCGAATTCGAGATGCCCGAGCCAAACGCGCCGACTTTGCCCGCCGATGGATGAGCGTTCCGTGGACTATATGGAAGCGGCCATTGCCGAAGCGTTTTATGCGATTAAGCTCGGCGAAGTACCCGTAGGGGCCGTCGTCGTAAAAGACGATATTATCATCGCTCGGGGATACAATCAAAGGGAGACGCGGCGCGATATCTTCGGGCACGCCGAGCTGTACGCGCTAAAGGCCGCCTCGGAGGCGATCGGCTCCTGGCGGCTATGTGCTTGTACGCTATATGTCACGCTCGAACCGTGCGCTATGTGCGCGGCTGCCTGCGTCGAAGCGCAGCTTAAGCGCATTGTATTCGGTGCGTTTGACGCGGATTACGGCGCGTGCGGAAGCGCCCTGGATCTCGTATCAGGACGATTGGGTAATACGATAGAGACGATAGGCGGCGTCTATGAAGCGCGTTGCTCAAAACTTATTTCAGACTTTTTTACAGCCAAGCGGCGGCTGCGCGTTCCAGGAAATTAAAGCGCTCATTTGGCGAAGGGCCGTTTCTGCGCCTGTTGTTATACGCGAAAACTTGAATATCGAGCGTCAAAGCGCAGTCGTTTTGATTGGCGGCGTATTCGCCGAGCGCCTCGAATAAAGCGCCTGCCGGATGCTCTATAGGATGCTTTCGTTGCCAATATTTGGCCCCCAATTCCAGCGCGAACGCCTTAAAAGCATCTTGTGCGAATGCGCCTCCCCTTAGAGCGACAATATGCAGCGGCGAAACGCCTAAATCTCGATACTGAGCTAAAACGTGTTTGAGCATAAAATCGGAAGCTGAACGGTATTCGCTTTTCATTGCGCACCATACGTAGCCGCTGAACATATCGAGCGCCAGGTACAGTGCTCCAAATTCCGCCATGTATACTGCAAAGCCCGGAAACGTATTCGCCAAGTCCGAAAGCGTAAGAGGAAAACCGAGCGGATCGCTTGAAAGCGCACGCTTTTCGCGCGTATGAAGGTCATGACGCTTTAAAACGCGGTATACGCTCGAAGCGCTTGTAGTCCTGCCTTGCTGCATAAGCGACCACGTAAGGCTTGCGGCCCCCCATTCCGGGTTTTTACAAGCGAGGGATACGATTTCATCCTCTATGTCGTCTTCGAAAGGGGCAGGAGCGCCTGCATCATCATCCTTTAGCACGCTTAGGCGGTACTCATTGAGCCAGCTATAGAATGTAACGCGGCTGATGCCGTTATCTCTGCACGCTTTAGCGACGTTACCGCTCTGCACGGCATCGCTGAGAACTTTGTCGCGCGATGGTTTATTTTGCATAGCGTACCCCCGAAAAATCATCATTGTATGCATGTTATCACCGAATATGCATGAATTGGATAAAATCGCAAAAGAAGTAATAAACTTATAATTAAATTTTAATTTCGACATGTGGAAAATATTGTCCGGTTCGCTTATAATATTATCCGGAACTAACGCTTGAAAGGATACGACATGAAACACAAAGAGATTAGAAACCTAACGCTGTCCGCGGCGTTTATCGCGATTGGCCTTGTTTTGCCTTTCCTGACGGGGCAGATACCGGAAATAGGCAATATGCTGCTGCCGATGCACATACCCGTTTTCCTGTGCGGCCTGATCTGTGGATGGAAATATGGGGTGGCCGTGGGCTTTATCCTGCCTCTCTTGCGCAGCATGATATTCGGCATGCCGCCCATATACCCTATCGCCGTCGCGATGGCGTTTGAAATGGCCGCGTATGGCTTTATCGCGGGCTTTTTATACGGACGCTCGCGCTGGCAGTGCGTCGTCGCGCTCTATAGGGCGATCGTCGCCGCTATGCTCGCCGGGCGCATCGTTTGGGGTGCGGCTCAGGTTATTCTTCTCGGCTTGGGCGGCAGCGCCTTTACGTGGCAGATGTTTATTGCGGGAGCTTTATTAAACGCGATTCCCGGTATTGTGTTGCAGCTCGTATTATTGCCCGCCGTTATGCTGCTTCTAAACCGTACCGGCTTGGTGCCGTTTAAGAAAGCCAAGAAGGCCGTTGTAGAGCGCCCATAAACATTCGCGAATAAACCTGATTGTGGCTTGGAGAAACACATGAAAATATCTGGCGCGGCTGAGGCGCTTAGACGCGAAATACAGGTGCGGCTTAGAGAAAAGCCGCGCCTAATCATCGCGATAGACGGGCGGTGCGCTTCCGGCAAGACGACGCTCGCTATGGCGCTTAAACGCGAGCTGGGCTGTAATGTGATCCATATGGATCACTTCTTTTTGCGCCATGAGCAACGCACCCCCGAGCGCTTAGCCGAGCCGGGCGGCAATGTGGATTACGAACGGTTTTCAGAGGAAGTTATTATCCCGCTGAAAAAGGGCGGAGCGTTCGCCTATCGCCCGTACGATTGCCAATCGCTTCGGCTGGCGGCTGAAATTTGCATCGAGCCGCACGCGGTTACAATTATAGAAGGGGCGTATAGCTGCCATCCAAGGTTTATCGATAAGTACGATTTACGGATATTCATGAGCGTCGAAGCGCAAGAGCAAACGCGGCGTATACAAAACAGAAACGGCGAAGCAAGCGCCGCTCTGTTCCGTGAGAAATGGATTCCCTTGGAGGAACAGTATTTTAAGGCCTTCCGCGTCTGGGAACAATGCGAAATGCGTTTTTAATTGCGCAAGGCCGCCCCTACGATTATCGCTTTTAATCTATTGATTAATTTGTTGAATCGCTTCCTTTATCGCCCGGATATGCTCGGGCGTCGTGCCGCAGCAGCCGCCGATAATATTCGCGCCAGCCTCTATGAGGGCAGGCGCCAGCCTCGCCATAAGCTCCGGCGTATCGGGAAAAATATCCACGCCATTCTGGTTGATGGGAAGACCCGCGTTGCCGTGAACCAGGATCGGCAGAATCGGCTCGGCGGCGCGCATTTCTTTTATAATATCGATCATTCGCTCCATGCCGTTGCCACAGTTTGTGCCGATAATATGCGCCCCGGCTTCGGCGGCGGCGTTAGCGGCCTCGGAAGGCGTTACGCCCATCATCGTGCGGTAATCGCCTTTTACCGTTTTTTCAAACGTAAACGTGCATATGATTTCAAGCTTCGTATGCTCCTTCGCTGCTTTAATCGCCAAAACAGCCTCATCGATATCGCTCATCGTTTCTATGCAGAGCGCGTCCGCGCCGCCTTTTTCAAGGGCGATTGCCTGTTCCTGAAAGGCGGCGTATAGTTCGTCTTCCGTCACTTCCTCGGTTATGAGCAATTTGCCCGTCGGCCCCACAGAGGCGATTACCCAATGATCGTCTCCTGCGGCCATGCGCGAGGCTTTGGCGGCGGCAACATTTATTTCGAAAGCGCGATCCTGTAGCTTGAAATATTCGAGCTTATATCGCGAGGCGCCGAAGCTGTTCGTTTGCACCATGTCGCTGCCGGCGACTAAATAACTCTTTGCGACCGCCGCGACGTCGTCAAAACGCTCTAAACACCAAAGCTCCGGGCATTCTCCTGCTTTTAGGCCCTTTTGAATCAAAAACGTTCCCCATGCACCATCGGATACGAGGACTCGGCCCTTTCGGACTTCACTCGCAATGGTATTTCTTGACATTATGCCGCTCTCCTTTCGAAAACACTATTTTTTGCCACCAATGCATTGCAACCTATCTTCCATGGACTTTTTCACAGCTATCGGATTGGCCGATTTTCCGAGTTTTTTCATGACCTTACCCATCAGAAACGTAAGGGCTTTTTCCTTGCCCAAAAAATAATCGGCTACCGCTTCGGGATTGTCGTTTATAGCCGCCAAGACGGACTCCATCACGGCGTCGTCGTCACTTTGCATAAGCAAACCCTTTTGGGCGATGTACGCACCGGGGTCGACGTTTTGCGTGAATACGGCTTCGATAGTTTCTTTATACGCGTCCCGGCTAATTTTGCCCTCCGTTACAAGAACGACGAGCTTCGCAAGCTTCGAGGCGTCAATATTCAATTCCTCCGGCAATATGGAGGAGGCGTTCATCAGGCGCATTAACTCGCCCGAAATAAGGCGCGCCGCCTCTTTAGGATTGCCGCAAAGCGACGCGAGCTCCTCAAACAAGCCGGCTATATTCCTATCTCCGGTTAATACCTTTGCTTCGTAGGCTGATATCCCGAATTCACCCGCGTAGCGTTCCCTTTTTTCATGCGCCAACTCCGGCATGTTCTCTAGAATCCTAGCGAGCCAACTTTCGCCTAAAGCTGAGTTCGGCAAATCCGGTTCGGGAAAATATCGGTAATCCTGCGCGTTTTCCTTGGAACGCATAGCATAGGATTCGCCCTTAGTATCATCCCATCGGCGAGTCTGCTGTGTAACGGTTCCGCCGCGATCGAGGAGCGCTATTTGCCGTACGGATTCATGCTCGATCGCGCGGGATACGGCTTTGATGGAATTCAGGTTTTTCATCTCTGTGCGGACGCCGAATTCGCTGCTTCCGCATCGTCTCACGGAAAGATTGACATCCGCGCGCAGCGACCCCTCCTGCATCTTACAGTCGCATATATCAAGATACAGCAGGATTTCGCGAAGTCTCTCCAAATAAGCTGCCGCTTCGGCGCCGGAGCGTATATCCGGCAGCGATACGATTTCCAAAAGCGGCACGCCGCAACGGTTGAAGTCCATAAATGTTTCGCCAGACTGCGAATTGTGTATAAGCTTGCCCGCGTCCTCCTCCATATGGATTTCGCGTATGCCTATCTTTTTGCTTGCTTCGCCCACCTCTATTTCTAAAAAACCACCGCTGCAAATGGGCGCGTACAGCTGAGAAATCTGATATGCTTTCGGCAGATCGGGATAGAAGTAGTTCTTTCTGTCGAATACGCACTCGTTCGCAATTTCGCAATTCAAAGCAATGCCCAGCCGCGCCGCATACTCCACGACGGCAGAGTTTAGCCTTGGCAGCGAGCCGGGCATGCCGGAGCAAACCGGGCAGACTTGGCTGTTCGGCTCGCCACCGAAGGCGGTCGTACATCCGCAGAATATTTTTGAGCGCGTGGACAGTTCGGCGTGAACCTCGAGGCCGACAACGACTTCCCACGTCATAGCGCTTCACCCCCTGGCCGGGCCTTATTGAACTCCGTGCGGTTCTGATAAACCCGCGCCGCGGACACGAGCTTCCCTTCGGAAAAAGCGCTTCCAACTAGTTGGAAGCCAATCGGCATGCCTTTAGCGCCGAACCCGCACGGAAGCGCGGCGGCCGGAAGCCCAGCTAGGTTTACAGAAACGGTATAGATATCTCCCATATACATCTTGAGCGGATCACCCGCGTTTTCGCCGATTTTATACGCCGTCCCAGGCGCAACGGGCGACAGTATCATGTCGAAGCGCCCGAAAAGGCTGCTGTAAGCATCCTTGATCAGCGAGCGAACCTGGAGCGCCTTTTTATAGTAGGCGTCGTAGTAGCCCGAAGAGAGCACAAAAGAGCCGAGCATGATTCGGCGCTTTACCTCAAGCCCGAAGCCCTCGCTGCGGGACATGCGGTATACGCCTTGCAGCGTGTCCGCGTTCGGGCTCCTGTAGCCGTATTTCAGTCCGTCGTAGCGCGATAGATTGGAGGAAGCCTCGGCGCAAGCGATGATATAGTATGCGGGTATCATATAGTCCATGAGCGGCATCTCGAATTCCTCCACGACCGCGCCGGCTTCCTCAAGCTCTCGCGCCGCGGCCATAACGGCGCTTTTTACGTCTTCGGCTATGCCCGCGTCGAAATAATTGCGGGGCAGTCCGATCTTTATACCGTCAAGGCGCTGCGGACACGCTTCTTGCCCGAAGTCGAACGGGCTTTCCAAAACGCAGGTCGAGTCCATATCGTCCCGTCCGGATATGATCGAAAGCATCGCTGCACAATCGTCGATGTTGTTACCGATCGGGCCGATTTGGTCAAGAGAAGAGGCATAGGCGACGAGCCCGTACCTTGATACGGCGCCGTACGTCGGCTTAATACCCGTTACTCCGCAAAAAGCGCAAGGCTGGCGTATGCTGCCGCCCGTATCGGAACCCAAAGCTAATGGAATCTCCCCGCTCGCGACGGCCGCGGCGCTGCCCCCGGAGGAACCGCCCGCTACGCGGGAAGTATCCCACGGGTTTTTTACGGCGCCAAAAACGCCCGTTTCACTTGAGCCGCCCATCGCAAATTCATCCATATTCAGCTTGCCTATAACGATCATACCAGCGCGCTCCAGCCTCTCTACAGCCGTTGCGTTAAATACCGGAGTATACCCGCCCAGCATATTGGACGCGCAGGTACACTGCATATCCTCCACTGAAATATTATCCTTTATGGCGACCGGTACTCCCGCAAGCGGCGAGAGCCTTTCGCCCGCGTCCAGGCGAGCCTGAATTTGACTCGCTTTAGCGCGCGCCTTGTCCTTTTCCACGCAAAGAAAAGCGTTCAGCCTACTATCCGATGCTTCGATCCTGTCTATATAGGCGTCAACCGCTTCTATAACGCCGATCTTTTTTGCCATGATGGCGGCCGATAGCTCTAAAGCGCTCATATCATGCATATCGTTTAAACCGTCCTCGGTGCGACGAACATACCGTTCGCGCTTTTTGGCGCGTTACGCAGCAGCTTTTCACGATCAAGCGAGGACGTTGCTACGTCCTCGCGAGCGTTCATATTATCATAAACAAGGCTATAGGCCGGTATATTTTGCGTATCGAGCCCGGAAAGGCTCGCCATGTACTGGAGTATTTCATCCAAATCGCCTAATAGCCGCAGTTTCTCATCCTCGGAAAGCGAGAGTGCGGAGAGCTCCTCCAGATACGATATTAAGCCGGCGTCAACCCGCATGGCGTTCCCTTTCTTCCAGTAAACTCGTAGGGCTGGTCAAGCTTATGCCTCTGCCCCAGCTCCATTCAACGACCGAAACGCCGCCACCCATGAAAACACGTACCCTTTGTCCGAGCGTTTTTTGCAGCATCATAGCGGCGACGCCTGCCACGCAGACGGCTTCGGACGTAACCGTTTCGCCCTCACCGCGCAAAAAGAGCCGCGCTTTAAGGGTTTGTCTGTCCAATACTTGTATGAACACGATGTTCGCGCCCTCCGAAAACAGCGCGTGATTGCTAAGCGCACAGCCCAGCGACTCGACGTCCACTGCCTCAACGTCGTCAACAACTACCGCGCCGTAAGGGGTTTCCAAGCGCATCGCCGTAACGCCGTAGGGCGTCCCGTTGACCATAAACGTATCGTTGATACACAGGGGTGTGGCGTTGTGCTCCACGGGAATCAACACGGGCTCTAGGATCGGATCCTGATAGTGGATGGTCGTCGCGTTTAGAATCTTCACAGTAATTTCCTCCTATACCATATTAACACATATTTGCTTCACTTTGTAGGGGCGATTTATACCGCGCCTTGCTCCAGCATGGCTTTGGCAACCCGCCTAAAGCCGGCGATATTCGCTCCGGCCGCCAAATCGCCCTTCATGCCGTAGCGCTCCGCGGCGGCGCAGCTTGAAGCGTAAATATCGTGCATGATTTTTCGCAGCTTATGGTCGGCTTCCTCAAAGGACCACGCGATACGCGCGCTGTTTTGCGCCATCTCCAGCGCGGATACTGCGACGCCTCCTGCGTTTGCGGCCTTTCCCGGTGCGAAGGAAACGCCGTTTTCCTGTAAAAGGCGCACGGCGCTAAGCGACGCCGACATATTCGAGCCTTCCGCGACAATTTCGCAGCCGTTTTTTATCAGCAGCCGCGCTCCGTCCTCCAACAATTCGTTTTGCGTGGCGCAAGGCAACGCGATTTCGCAAGGGATCGACCAAATGATTTCGTTCTCATGGTATTGTGCCTTTTTCCGGTATTCCAGATACTCGCGGATACGGCCTCTTCGCTTAAGCTTGATTTCTTTTACCACCTCAAGATCGATACCCTCCGAATCGTGTATATAGCCGTTTGAGTCGCTCATCGCTACGACCTTCGCGCCGAATTGAGCAGCCTTTTCCGCCGCGAAAATGGCGACGTTTCCGCTGCCGGAAATAACGGTGGTCTTGTTATTAAGATTCGTTCCCAGCGCGCCCAGCATATTCTCCGCCATGTATACCAACCCGTAGCCCGTGGCCTCCGTGCGCGCAAGCGAGCCTCCATAGGCGAGCCCTTTGCCGGTAAACGCGCCCTCGTATAGGCCGGTCAAGCGCTTGTACTGGCCATAGAGATATCCAACCTCGCGCCCTCCAACGCCGATATCGCCGGCGGGAATATCCATATCCGCGCCTATGTGGCGGAACATCTCGCAAATAAAACTTTGGCAAAAGGCCATAATCTCACGATCCGACTTGCCTTTCGGATCAAAATCCGCCCCGCCCTTCGCTCCGCCGATGGGCAGGCCCGTAAGCGAATTTTTGAATATCTGTTCAAAGCCCAGGAATTTGACGATGCTCAAATTGACGCTTGGATGAAAACGCAGCCCGCCTTTATAGGGACCTATTGCGCTATTGAACTGAACGCGATAGCCGCGGTTGACCTGTACGCGTCCCGCGTCGTCGATCCAGGGTACCCTGAACATGAGCTGCCGCTCCGGCTCCACGAGGCGCTCTAGGATTCCGGCGCTTTCATACTCCGGATGTTCGTCCAGGTACGGTTGGAGCGTAGGGAGTATCTCGGTCAAGGTCTGGTGAAACTCCGGCTCGTTCGGGTTCTTTCTCTTTGCTTGCTCAAGCACTCTGGCGGTATACGACATACTGATTCCCTCCGAAAATTAAACAACAAAGGCGCTTACCGACGCCCCGGCATATAACCGGAACAACGATAAACGCCTTTGTTTATCGATTGAGATTATAGCACGCGTATGTAGCGCTGTCAAATTATTTTTATTTTCCTACTAAATGCGGCTTTTATATAGTTGGGTTTTTCCCCGAATTATTGTCTTTCCAGGGCCGCACGGCTATATTCTTATCCGCAAGATACGCTTTCAACTCCCTAACGGTATAGTTTCTTTCTATGCGCGGCGAATATAGCATGCTGCTTATAATAGCCGCCTGCGCCTGCGTTTCGCTAAACAGCTCGCTCAGGTGCTCCGGCGCTCCCGCGCCGCCCGAAGCGATGACCGGGATAGAAACGGCGCGCTCCGCAAGCTTCATCAGCTTAAGATCGTAGCCGGATAATGTGCCATCCCTGTCGATGGAATTTACGCATATCTCGCCCGCGCCTAGCTCTTGCCCGCGCTTGAACCACTCCACAGCGTCCATGCCGGTAGCAAGCCGCGCCCCGTCGATATACACCTCGTAGCCGCTATGCGTAAGCCCAGTGTATTTTGCCTGAACGGAGAGCACGACGCACTGGGAGCCGAAAGCTTTCGCGCCTTCGGTAATAATACCCGGATTCCGGACGGCCATGGAATCGACGCTAATCTTCTCTGCGCCCGCTTTTAGCGCCTCGTACATATCGCCGAGCGTTTTGATCCCCCCGCCGACGGTAAACGGGATAAACACGCGCCGCGCCACTTTCTTTACGGTTTCGATATCGATTGGCCGTTTTTGGGCGCTTGCGGTAATGTCATAAAAGATGAGCTCGTCGATTTGAGCGTCGTACATCGCGCCTGCCATCTCCTCGGCGGGGGCGACGAGTATGTTATCCTGGAACTGCACCGCTTTTGTCACCATGCCGTCAATTATATCAAAGCAGGCGATAAGCCTTTTGGTCAGCACGACAAGAACCTCCCCAGTAAATTGAGCCCCGCCTCGCCGCTTTTTTCTACATGGAATTGAGCAGCGAAGATATTATCCTTTCGCACGGCGGCGGCGAACTCCTCGCCGTAGTCCGCGACGCCCCATATATCGCACATGTCTTCCGGCAACGCGTAATAGGAATTTACAAAATAGAAATAATCCCTCATCGTGGGATTTATCGGGCTTTCCGACAGGCAAACCTCGTTCCAGCCCATTTGCGGAACCCGAACTTTGCTTTCGTCAAAGCGGACGACGCGGCCCTTTATCCAGCCAAGACAACGCGTATTTTCTTCTTCGCTATACTCTAATAGAATTTGTAACCCCACGCATATGCCGAGAAACAGCGTCTTTTCATTAAGGACCAAATGCTCAAGCGCCTCGATTAGCGCCATATCGCGCAATGACCTCATCGTAGCCCCCGCGCTGCCGACGCCGGGCAAAATGATATGAGAAGCGCCATGAAGCTCCTCTTCTCGGCGCGCAAGCTCCGCACAATACCCAAGTCGGTTCACGGCGTTAAGCACGCTCGGCGCGTTCCCGGCTTTATAGTCGATAATCTTGATCATTTCGCACCTTCCCGAACTTTTCCTACGAATGACGTTACGCAGAGGATTGCGACCCCCTACAAAAAATAATTTATCATCGCGAACCTAGACGCCCTCATACGCTTTGATTATTTTCTCCGCGACGACCCTTCTTGCCAAACGCGAATCCATCGCCTGCTTTTCAATATAGCGATGCGCATCTTCCTCGCGCATATTCAGATGCGCGATCAAAAGGTATTTTGCCCTGTCGACGACGCGGATGTCCTCGATCTTTTTTAGGAGCCTGTTGTTCTCGGCCTGCATGCGCGTCAACCTATTGTGCGCCGCATTCGCTATTTTTAGCGACGACCACAAAATCGCCCTGTTGACGGGTTTGGAAATTGTCAGGACGCCGTCTTCTTCGCAAACGGCGGATACCGCTTCATATAGCGCGCTGTTCACGAGCAAAATAACCTGCGACGCGCCTTTAGCCGCTATATAGCGGGAAAGGCCTTCGCCTGTCTCGTCCCTAAGCGGCGCGTTGACCACGACCAAATCGAAATCGCGCTCCGAAAGCAGCCTTCGCGCCTCGCCGCAAGACTTCAATACGGCAATATCTGAAATAGAAGCCGCTCTCAATACATCCATGATATACTCCGCACCCTTGTTGGAGCTTGAGACGATCAGCGCGCTTTCCATTCAATCACCGCCTTTCCCACGAAGACCGTCTAAAGCACAGCAAAATACCTTTGAACGTAAAACGCGGCTTTATCCTTCGCGGCGGCAAATTCAGCCGCTTCGGATTTCTTGGAAGCGCTAAACTTAGCGAGTAATTCCTCGCCTAGAACCCTTGCCGCAAAGGCGCTTTTTTCCGCTATAGTCACAGCCTCTTCAAGCGAACGCGGCAAGGCCGTGAGCTTGCTTACGATTTCTTCGCCTGCGGTATAAAGGTCGGCGTCAACGGCCGGCGGCAGCTTCATGCCGCCCTCTATGCCGTCCAGCCCCGCGGCAATAATAAGCGAAAACGCTAGATAAGGATTTAGAGACGGATCGGGCGAACGTAACTCCATCCGCGCTCTTTCGCCGAAAGCGGCGGGGATTCGGATCAGCTGCGAACGATTTTGGTGCGACCACGACACGTATTTGGGCGCTTCAAATTTACCCAGACGATCATATGAGTTTGCAATAGGATTTAAAAACAAGGTAATCTCGGCGCTTTTCGCCAAAATGCCCGCGATAAAGCTCTCTGCGGCCTGCGAATGCCCCTCTTGCGCGGTTTTGAAAACATTGCGGCTATTTTTAGAGAGCGAAAGGTTAACGTGCATGCCGCTTCCGGGCGCGTCTGGAAGCGGCTTTGGCATGAAAGACGCGAACAGGCCGTTGCGAGCGGCGATCGCCTTGACCATCGATTTAAACGACAGCAGATTATCCGCGCAGGATAGAGCGTCGCTGAACCGGAAGTCGATTTCGTTTTGGCCCGGCCCTTGCTCATGGTGCGAAGCCTCCGGCTTCAGTCCCATTTCCTCCAATGTCAGGCACATCTCCCGGCGGATGTCCTCGCAACGATCCAGCGGCGCGATGTCGAGGTAACCGCCTCTATCGAACGGTATGTCCGTGGGCAGTCCGTCCTCATCGGTTTTGAATAGATAGAATTCGCACTCCGCTCCGATCTTCAAGGAATAACCCAACATTTGCGCACGCAGGACGACCCGTTTTAGCAGTTCACGGCTGTCGTATGCAAACGCGGTACCGTCCGGGTTTTTGATGTCGCAGTAAAACCGCGCGACTCTACCTGGCCCCGGACGCCAAGGCAAAACCGTCAACGTAGCCGGGTCGGGAAACAGCAATAAGATCCGACCTGACGGCGTCGCGAAAGCCGTCTAATCGCGTGTGCGTCGAAGGAGACGCCGTTTCCAAACGCGCTCGGCAGCTCATCCGCCATAATAGCAATGTTTTTTTGAGCGCCGAATAGGTCGCAAAAGCCCAGCCGTATAAA
>DBDD01000232.1:16051-16591 GCA_002293365.1 Christensenella sp. UBA941
ACGTCGTTTTCCTTCACGAACTCCAGCACTTCGCTCGCGGTCGTGTTCATGCATATCGCCTCCACATACGAATTACATAATCGTCAGGTATGCGCAATCCCTGTAGGGTCAACAAATCACTTCATCGTCAGGTATTCGTCCCGCTCGGCCCCGACTGACACGTACTTTATAGGGCAGCCAACGGCATTTTCGATGTACCGAATATAATCTATCGCCTCGCTCGGCAATTCTTCCGTGCTCCTACACTTTGAGATATCGGTTTTGAAGCCGGGGAGATATTCGTACACGGGTTTTGCCCTCATCAGCTTATCGCCGATCGGGAAACCGTCGCACCTTGCGCCGTCGATCTCATACCAGGCGCAGACGGGGATTTTGTCCATATACGACAATACGTCGAGCTTTGTCAGCGCAAGCTCGTTTGCGCCCTGAACCTGGACGCCATAACGACTTGCCGGAATATCGAACCCGCCGACCCGGCGCGGCCTGCCTGTCGCCGCACCGTATTCCGCGCCGGACTCGCGCAAGGCGTTGGCTGCATCG
>DBDD01000325.1:0-683 GCA_002293365.1 Christensenella sp. UBA941
TTGTGATCTGGCTGGTGCATCGTGAGGAAAATTATGAAATACTCTGGTGCAATCGTGTATCCCGCTTCCGCATAGCCTGAGCGTTTTTCGCTACTCCGGCGCTCAATACGCGGCTATTTCAAATACTCTCCGAGCCTATAAATACAAAAATACCCCTATAACTAGGGGTATTCCTGCCCTCTGAAATTGTATCAAAGGTGACGTCTTCTTCTGGTGCGAGTGGTACTACAGCATTTATCCGCAAACGCCCTAAAATAAAGGGTTTTTGACAACCAGCAAGCAGTAATTACCTCGAAAAACGTTTATCCTTGCGTTAAAACGGCACGGTTGCGCCTAAAGTCCCGCACGGGAATAAGAAAGATCGGCGTAAAATCGTAACCCGCACAAAACAAAGCCTAAATGTCCCGATTTAGCCAAAATGAAGTCCCTGTTTCAGAGGCTTTCCGGCTCCGAATGCGGGGGATAAGGTATAAACGCCTTAGCCCCATCGTTTCGGCATCTAAATCGGGACAAACATAGGTTTTGAAAAGCGCGGTAAATACTAAACGATCTTTCGCCCGTCATGAACTGAGGAAGGCTGTACTTGTAGGCCAAATTCGTCAACCATCTTTTGAGCCTGCTTGTGCATGTAGCTTGTTTGCTCCTCCGCCGTCATGCCCACTGTTTGCTCATGAAGCATGAGG
>DBDD01000325.1:784-2570 GCA_002293365.1 Christensenella sp. UBA941
GCGCCTGACATTACAACGGTTTTCCGCTTTACAATATGACGGAAGTTGTAGCTGACAATAAAGTCGATATTGTTTACCGCTGTCGTGGCTACGTGCAGGGCGTCCGTACCGTATTTAACGGGTATAACCCCTTCCGCTACATACAATGCCGCAAGCCTGCTCGTTTCCGTGTCGGTCGGCAGGATGGTAACATTGTATTGCTTGAGAAGCCCGGCCATCTGGCCGCGCTTTGGTTCGGAGGCGTTTGCCAATTCCGCCAGCACATATTCGGAGGTATACGGCTCGTATTTGCCCTGTCCGATTTCCTCGAACAAGCGAATAGTATCCTGCCGCTTGTCGGGCGCATCGTCCGCAAAATAGAAATTGAATATCGTTGTTTCCAAGTACACTTTTGGCGTTCGCATAGGCAATCCTCCGATTGCTTATAGTATATGCCCGAACAGCTTATTTTTCAATCACGCAAGCAGAATAGAGCAATTTGCAAAGGCATTCAAACGGATGCCTTTTTTGCTGCAAATTTTTATAGGAGCGAAAGGCGTCATGAACAAACCAATCACTCACGATTATTATTACGGCCACGAGGCCGAGCAATACACGTTTTATCGCCTGCCCAAAGCCCTGTTCACGGACAGCCGCTATAAGCATCTATCGGACGGCGCGAAAATCCTGTACGGGCTAATGCTTGACCGCATGGGCCTGTCCGTGAAAAACGGCTGGCTGGATGATAATGGCCGCGTCTATATCTTTTTTACGCTGAACGATATTCTCGAATATATGAATTGCGGCCAAGATAAGGGTGTAAAGCTGCTCGCGGAATTGGACGCGCAAAAGGGCATAGGGCTGATCGAGCGCGTGAAACAGGGACAGGGCAAGCCCGCGAGAATCTACGTGAAGAAATTCGTCGGCTCCGCCGAATCCTTGACTTCGGAAAAGCCGAAGTCTGCACTTCGGGCAGAATCAGTCGAACTCTTGGCCTCGGAAGAACCGAAGTCTGCACCTCGGAAAAGCCGTAGCCAAGACTTCGGAAAAACCGAGTGTAATAATACTGATAAGAACAAGACTGAATATATCAATACTGAAAATCTATCTATCCATCCCGCTTCGGAACAAAAAGCCAGCGGGCCTTCGCAATCAATGGTGATGGATAGGATGGATGAGGTAAACTTTTGCAGGGAGCAGATCAAGACGAATATCGGTTATTACGTTTTGATTGACCAATACGGCGCGGAACGCCTCGACGGGATCGTTGAGCTCATGACGGAGGCCGTATGCTCCGCGCGCCCGGTCTTTCGGATCGGCGGCGGCGAATATCCGCGCGAGGAAGTGAAAAGGCGGCTCCTGTCCATCCGCTCGCTCGAAATCCAATACGTTTTCGAGTGCTTGGACGAGAACGCGCCTCGCGTCAAAAATATCAAAAGCTATCTGCTTTCAGCCTTATTCAATGCGCCGGTCACGATGGACGCTTATTACCGGGCGAAGGCCAATGACTTTCTGAACGGGCCGCGACCATGATGATAAATCTTAGGGCGCTATATCCGTGGTATCGACATGACGAATACGCTGAGGTATCGGATGAAATGTTGGAGGCAATGCGCGCCGCTGATCGGCAGGAAGCGACATACGCCCGCCGCGCGCGCCGGTACAAAGCGTATTATTCGCTGGATAGCGAAGGATGGGGCGAGAATCAATGTGTAAGCGCGCCGCCAACGCCGGAAGAAATCTATGAGCGAAAACAGAAGACGCAGCGGATATACGCCGCTCTCCAAACGCTTACTCCGACTCAGCG
>DBDD01000034.1 GCA_002293365.1 Christensenella sp. UBA941
CGCCGTTCGCAGATGTTCGGCCAAATCTCCCCATAGCGGCGTCGCGGCGAATTCGCCTATTTGCGCCAGCGTCGGCTCAATATCTTTACCATATAATTCGCTCCATCGCATACGATTACCTGCTTTCCAGGACGGGCATCCATAGCTCCATATACGCCGCGTCGGGCGAGCTGTCGTAATAGACCTCCGGGGAATAGGTTTCCATCGTCAAATCGTGCTTTTTCAGCCAGAACGCGCAATATTTCACGGCCTTGTTCACCGCGACGGTCACAAGCTGCTCAAAGTTCTCCGCCTCAAACCCGCAGACTATGTACTCCCGCGCGGGCAGTTCACGCTTGACAAAGCGCGCGTCCTCGGCGCTTTCTTCCACCTCCGCGCCCGCGAAATAGGTGAAATGCCCCTCCGGCGCGTCGCCATAGTAGGCGTCGCCGAGTTCGCGTCCGTTTAGCACCCAAGGAATGGTCTGTTGAGACTTGCTTAAGTTAACCTCGCATTCGGGCAATGAGGCTTGGACATCGTTAAGCTGTGCGCGAGTATGCCTCCCGCGCATGCGGGTTTCGCGGTGAAAGCGCTCCCAGACGTCGCCGGGCATGTCTACGCCGGTAATCTCGCCCGCCGACATTTGCCCCTCTATTGGGATATAGCCCGTAACGCCCATAAACCAAACGGGCTTTTCCAGCTTCCTGCGGTTGAATTCCACCACAAGACCGTCGCTGATGAGCGGCACGCCCTCGTCGATCATGACGTAGTGCAGCAAAAGATCGGGTTTATCGAATTGATTGAGCATGACAGGGCGCTCACGGTATGCTTCCGGCGTCATGCCATAGGCTTCCTTGAACGCCTTAGTGAACGTTTCATGGCCGCCAAAGCCGCAGTCCAGCGCGATATCCAAAATGCGGCTCTGCTTGTCGCCCAGCGACTTGCTTGCACGCGCCAAACGGCGCAGCTTCACGTATTCCCGCACAGGCTTTCCGACAAGGCGGGAGAACAGCCTTTGAAAATAGAAGGGCGAAAGCGCGGCGATCTTGGCCAGTTCTTCGGGCGAGTGGCTTTGCGAAAGATTGTCCTCGACGTGCTCCAATGCCTTTTGAATCGATTCCCAAGCGTGCATAATGCGCGTGCCTCCGTTTCGTTTATTATGCCGCTATCGTATCAATTCGAAAGGCGCGCCGCTTGTTCGCCAATGCTCTTTTTGCTATTCTGATTTTTCTTCATCCGCGCGCTCGATCTTGAATATGACGGGGCGCAAGCCGTCGTTGCAGCTGCAAATCGCGACGCCGGGCTTGTCGATCCAATCGCCGCTATAGAAGATGCCGCTGCCGTGGGCTCTGTAAAGAGGCTTTGTCAGTTTGTCCGCATATCGGCAATCGCTTTAGCCGGATCGGCGTCCTGTGGGCAGACGCGGGTGCACTGCCCACAGCCGACGCATTGCTCAAGTCCGGAGCTTTTGCTGATGAGGGCGCGCTTTTGCGTGTCGCGGCTGTCATAAAACAGCCTGGCTTCTGTGGCCAGCAGCGCCGGACCGACGAAGAGATGGGGACGATTGGTCCAAACCGGGCATACTGCCGTACAGCACAGGCATTCGACGCAACGGCTCACCTGGCGGAACCCTGCAAAACGTGCCATGTCTATGGTTTCTATTGGATCGTCGGGCGAACTTTCCCGCTCAAGGAATAACCGCAGCTTGCCTCGAGCATCTTCATGGGGGCGGCGGTCAATCATAAGATCACGCTTGACGGGAAAACCCGGCAGAGGTGCCAGAGTCATTCCGTTCTCGGCGGCCTTGTGACAAGAGAGATACGGCTTGCCGTTGACAAGTAGCCCGCACAGGCCGCAGTGCCCGCTGCGGCAGCAGTAGTGGAAACAAAGGGAGGAATCCTGTTCGCCGGCGAGCTGACACAGGACATCAAGCACCGTCATGTAATCTTCAAACCGGTACTCGTACTCCTTGTGGTATGGCCGGGCGTCGGCGCTAGGGTCAAATCGCAGGATGCGCACATTGGCTAACATATGGCCTCTCCTTTCTTCATACGGCTGAAGCGCACATCCTCGGCCGAAACAAGCAGTTTCCCCCCGGTCGGGGTGAGAATGATGTTTTTTAGCCATTTTTCGTCGGTTTGCGGATAATCGCTGCGGTAATGCGCGCCCCGCGTTTCTGTCCGCGCCAGTGCCGACAGTATAATGGCCCGCGCGGTAGCGAAGAGAGCCTTGTTTTCAAAGGCATGGAGAATCTCCCGGTTGACCCAGCTTCCGCCGTGCCCCAGCCGCAACGGCTGTTTTTCAAGCTCTTCCAGCCGCCGCAGCGCTTCACGCAACGATGCGTCGGAGCGCAGCACCCCCGCCTTCTCCCACATCACAGCCCGTAACGCGGCACGCTGTGCCGATGGCGTTATGCCGTCCCGGGAGCGCACCAGAGAGGAAATCTCTTCCGTCAGCTTTGTCAGAACGCCGGGCGCAAGGAAGGGCCGCTCCAGTTTGCGCGCCGTCTGGGCGGCGTGACGGGCTGCTACCACCCCCGATACTAAAATATCCGAAAGGGCATTCTGGCTGATACGGTTGGCGCCGTGAACGCCGCCCGCCGCCTCGCCGACACAGTAAAGCCCGACAACATCGCTTTGCCAGAAGGAATCCACCGTGAGGCCACCCATCATGAAATGTGAGGAGGGAGCCACCTCAAAGCGGTCCTTGCGCATATCGACGCCCGCGCTTAATTGGAGCTTGTAGTCATGGTTGAGAAACCTCTTGAAAAAGCCGGATTCGTTGTGGGTACAGTCGCAGAAAACGCCGCCCCGGGGCGAGCCTCGACCTTGCGTGACCTCGTGCATGATGGCTCGCGAAATGTAGTCGCGGGTCGCGTTTTCCATCCGCGCCGGATCGTAGCGCTTCATAAAGCGCTCCCCCTCGCTGTTAAAAAGCCGCGAATACATGGCTGTGGCGCATATAACGCCCCTGTATGACTCGGGGAAGAGCATGCTCAGCGGGTAGAACTGGACAAATTCCATGTCGCACAGCCGCGCCCCCGCCTGTAGGCCGAACAAAAAGCCGTCGCCGGTCAGGTCTGTGGGATTGGTGGTGTTGGAGTAAACCATCCCGCAGCCGCCGGTGGCCAAAACGAGACATTTGCTTTCAAACAGCACGCCTTCCAGCGTGTTGACATCAAAGCCCAGCGCGCCGAGAATCCTGCCATCCCGCACAACGGGGTTGGTCAGCATGATTTCATCGTGAACCGGCACATTCCGCCTCGCAAGCTCGCCACACAGGGCCTTCATCATTTCGCGGCCGATGCGGTCTTCCAAAAACAGGCTGCGGTTGTGCGAATGGCCGGCGTCAGTTTTGAGCAGGAGCGTTTTCCCGTCCGGCCCACGCTGCCACAAGGCGCCCATCTTCTCTAACGAGATGAGCACGTCGCCAATCTCGTCCACCACCCTACCCATCAGAACTTGGTCGTTGAGCCAGCCGCCGCCATGGTAGGAGTCTGCTTCGTGCAGCCGTTTGGAATCGCCGTCCTTGCTCCATAGCCCGTGCACTGCGGCCACTCCGCCCGGCGCCATCACCGTCGCCCCCGAACGCCCCGCTTTCCCTTTGGAAACGACGGCTACGCTTCCGCCATGCAAGCAAGCCTCGGCTGCTGCGATCAGCCCCGCGCCGCCTGCACCAACCACAACAATATCCGCGTAATACCTTCTCAACCTTCCTCCACTCCTCCCGGTTTCTGCCTGATTCAACAGCAACGCGCGTTGCTTTACACCACGACTATCTTCTTCGACTTTTGTCCATTGTCATCACACATATATTCGACATATGACATTATGAAACCTTTCCGGCTTTCTCATCCGTACGCTCCACCTTGAATATGACGGGGCGTAGGCCGTCGTTGCAGCTGCAAATCGCGACGCCGGGCTTGTCGATCCAATCGCCGTAATATAAGATTCCGCTGCCGTGGGCGAGGGCGAAGACGTATTGGTAGATCGCTTTCCACGCCTCGTCGCAAAGGCCNNTAATCCGCGTAGAAGGTTTGGCCCACCTCATGAAACGGGCATTTGCCGAGGCCCTTTACGCCGTAATCTTGCGCGAGCTCTTCGTCAAAGTGGCATTCCAGAACCGTTATTTTGCATTTGGTCATAGGACAACTATCCTTTCGAATGGATGGAATTGAAATGTGATTGTAAGATATATCATAATGAAATTTTAAGGATGGATAAACCTTACGAGTTCTCAGAATCCAAATCCTTAAAAAGCGCGTTCATATCCCGATATCCTCTCATTGCCGGGTCGCGGCTGATGCGTTCCGCTTCGGCCATAGCCGCCAGCGATTCGGCGTTTGGACGAGCGGGGCGCAAATCAGGCGGCG
>DBDD01000129.1 GCA_002293365.1 Christensenella sp. UBA941
GGCGACGCCTCGCGCGTCCGCCTCTGGGCTTAGTAAGTCGGCAGTTATTGAGCCGTCCCCGAAAAACCCGCTTGACTTCCCAAGCCCTCCGAGGGATAGATATTACGCGCCGGTTTACTTTGGATCGGCATAATATCTATCTAGGAGGGCAATAAGGTGACAAATAACGAACTGGTACGCCTGTGGGCGAACGACGAAAAGCGCAGGGCGTTTCTGGCAGAATACAAAGAGTGGGGCGTGTGGCTGGACATTTCGGAGCTTGGCTTGGTCTATTTCAAATATGATCTCCCGAAAGGACACCGTATCCTCGCTATGGAGTATGAGCGCAAAGACCCATATGCGCCGAGGAGCGGCGCTCCACTTCAAATCGCCGTACTTTATTACTTATGGGAAGACGGCGACCGCTTCGTCCCGATTCCTGCCGGGGAATCCTACCTCGCAGACTGGCTGAAACACCTCAAATGGGAGCTAAAGCGCAAACTACAGGCTCAGCCCGACGCCTGACCGTTGAAACACTTGGCATTACCTAACCCCAGCCTGAAAATCGGCTGGGATTTGCCTTTTACACGATTTGTGATCTGGCTGGTGCATCAGGAGGAAAATTGTGGAATACTCTGGTGCAATCGTGTATATGCCCTGCGCGCTGCCGTAGCGAAACTCGCCGCTCTCGCCCTGAAAAACCGCCCGCTCCTGCCCCTCGTTAAATCCCAAGACGCAAAAATACCCCTATAACTAGGGGTATTCCTGCCCTCTGAAATTGTATCAAAGGTGACGTCTTCTTCTGGCGGAGAGAGAGAGATTCGAACTCTCGGTGGGGTATTAGCCCACACACGATTTCCAGTCGTGCGCCTTAGACCAACTCAGCCATCTCTCCAAAAGGCCGGTTCTTTCTACCGTCGGATATTCTACCATGTTATGTACATAAACGCAACATCGATTTTGTTGGCGTTCGCCCGGCTGCGCCGGGCGAACGCTTTAGGCGAACGCTTTAAGGGATTCACAAGGTGCTTGCCCCTTGTGAATCTCCGCTGTAACGCCGCCTCTACATAGTATTGGTTCAAGAAAGCATACTATTCTCCCCTACCAGCTCCGACATGGTCTTGCACGGGTAGCTGAAATCCAGCGCCTCGCCAGGCTTTTGCGCTTTTAGCGCCTCATGGCAGAGGTCGAGCGCGCCGTCGAGAATAAAGCCGGGTACGTTCAGCGCGTTACACAGCTTTTTCATATACGCTAGATCCTTCGTACCTAGCGAAAGCGCGAAATCCAGCGGATACTCGCCGGCAACATATTTCTTTGAATAGAAATGGAACATCCAATTGGACAGCGGCTCGCAGTTTAGTATGCCGTAAAGCTGTTCACGGGGCATACCCAGCTTTTCCATGACGGGATATACCTGCGCGAATATCAGCGCTTCGCTTAGTGCGCAAAAGTTAATTGCCAGCTTCGACAGATGACCATTACCGATCTCGCCGACATACTTATACGAACGGCAATAGCACTCGAACAGCGGGCCCAAGCGGTCAAATTCCTCCTTGTCTCCGCCCACAACGATATCCAGCGCCCCGGCCTCGGCCTCGGCGGGGCTGCCCAAAAGCGGAGCGTCGACGAGCGCGCCGCCCGCCGCCTTTATTTTCTTATACAGCTCCCTGGTGGACAGCGGATAGCTTGTGGACGTGTCGATGAAGGTTTTGCCCTCCACGCCCGCCGCAAAGAATTTTTCCATCACGCCTTCAACAATATCGGAGTTCGGCAGCGATAAGAAGATGTAATCGCTGTTTTGCAGTACTTCCCTTTCGTCGGCGGCGAGCTTAGCTTTTGCTTGGAAACCAGTCATCGCCTCGCGGCTGATATCAAAAACGGTTAGGGCGTGGCCCTTAGCGATAAAATTGCCCGCGATGCCCTTGCCGATATTGCCAAGCCCGATAAACCCTATTTTCGCCATGCTGTCATTTTCCTTTCATGAGCTTACAGCTCGATATCCTTCAGCGCTCCGTAGCAGCGGTTAAACCGCTCCTTCGCTTTCGCGTAGGCGGCGAACGCCGCTTCGCGCGGCTCGACGATTCTCTCAATTTCGAGAAAATCGTCTATCACGCTGAAATCCTTGAACAGCCCGACGCCCACGCCGCCCGTCACGGCCGCGCCGATCGACGTAGCCTCCTCCAAAAGGCTTGGAACCTTCATGACGCTTTGATAGATATCGGCCATCATTTGCCGCCATACTCCGCCTTTCGCGCCGCCGCCGATCAGGACTATTTCACCGATCGAAACCTGCTCGCGCAGCGCGTCCAGTATGAGGCTCATATTAAGCGTGATTCCTTCGAGTACGGCCCTATAGATGTCCTCAGTCCTGTTTTCCATCTTCAAGCCCAGAAACGCGCCTTGAATATTTGCGTCCCAGCGCGGCGCGCGCTCTCCGAGAAGATACGGCAGGAACGTAACGCCGTTCGCTCCGGGCGGGCTTTGCTCGATTTTTTCGTTTATTATGTCATAGGCGCTGCGGCCTGCTTCTTTCGCTATTGAGGCCTCGTAGCCACACAGATTGTCCTTAAACCATTGATACGCGCCGCCCGCCGTCTGCATCGTCCCATTCGGCGAATACAAACCGGGTACGATGTGCGCCCAGGTTACCGTGCGCATTTGCTCGTCAGGTACGTGCTTCTCCGACGTCGTCGCGATCCACGCCGAGGAGCCGACGTAGCTGTATGTACGCCCAGGCTTATACGAACCCGCGCCGATATTGGCGCAAAGCCCGTCGCCGCCGCCCATGACCACCGGCGTCCCCGCGCAAAGGCCCGTTTGCCTGGCGGCTTCTTCCGTAACGCCTCCGGCGATAAACGTCGACGCCTTCAACTCGGGCAGCTTATCGCCGTCGATGCCCGCGGCTTCCACTATGCGCTCCGACCATTTCATTTCGTTGATGTCCAGGCACGCGTTGCTTGAGCCGTCCGTATAATCCGTATACATCTTGCCCGTGAGCTTGAATACGATATAATCCTTCGCGTTTAAAGCTTTATATGTGTTGGCGTATATCTCCGGCTCGTTATCCCGAATCCACATCAGCTTTTGCAGCCCGTAAGAGGCTCTGTTCCGATGCCCGGTGATCGCGAAGAATTCCTTAAGCGGGATTTTGCGCTCCAAAGCGCTTACTTGCTTTTCCGCCCGCTGATCCGCCCATATTATCGACTTTCTTAGGGGATTCCCTTGCTTATCCACGCACAGACAGCCCATCATCTGCCCGCTGAAGCTTACGCAGGCGACGTCCCCGGCGCTCACGCCGCTCTTTTCCAAAAGCGCTTTCGTGGTTCCGCATATCGCCTTCCACCAGACGCCGCTGTCCTGCTCCGCCCAATTCGTATTGAAATAATCTGTCGCGTAATTTTCAACGCAGCTGCCCGCCAGCTTTCCATCCTGCGAAAGGAGCGTGGCTTTATCGCCCGAGGTGCCAAGATCGTGCGCCAATATGTATTTCATGCCGGCCTCCATTCTACGGCAGGAGAATCCCCGCCGTTTCGTATACAGCGGTTACTTATATCCGCTCAAAAATGGGTTTAATCGTATTGTTTTTGCGCTTATGCAGCATATTATCGAGCGCCTTTTCGTAATCGGAGGGCGCGAAGCTGCCGGTTAGGAGCTCCTTATGCTTCACCTTGCCGCTTGTAATCAGCGAAAGAGCGGCGGCGAATTCACTTACGCCCTTAAATAGCGCGTAGCTGTTGGATGGCAGCAACGCAATCTCCTTAAAAAGCATAGTCTGGATATCCAGCTCGGCGAATTGCGTCGCACAGCCGATCATGACGATTTTGCCGCCGATTGAGCAAAGCTCTATAGCTTGCGCGAGGGTGTCCGCGCTGCCTCCTACGCACTCGTAAACTTGATCCGCGCCGCGCCCGCCGGTAAAATCCGCGACGGCCAACGCTACGTTCTGATCCGTAAGCACAGCGCGCGCCGCGCCCAATTGCCGCGCCTTTTCCGCCTGAAACGCGTGACGCGCGACGACTAGCACCTCCGAAACGCCCCGGGCATTTAAAACCTGGAGCATGTCCAGTCCTATTACGCCCGCGCCCAAAACGACGGCCTTCATGCCGATTTGCGGATCGCCGATATTCGCGGCGTGTACGTCGACGGCCAAGACGTCCGTTATCGCAGCCTCCGCGAAGCTTAGGCTGTCCGGAATCTTGAACACATGGGAGCGATGCGCGCAGGAGAACTCGCCGTATCCGCCCGGCATCATGTCCTTATTGGGCATGCCGAGCACGTTCAGCCCGCTCTCGCAAAGCTGAAACAGGCCTGCGCGGCATTTCATGCAGCTCTCACCGAAATCGATACAGCCGTGCAGCGGCTCAATTGCGACGCGGTCGCCGAGCTTCAAGTCCGTAACGGCGCTGCCGAGCGCCGTTACGACGCCGGCTATCTCGTGGCCAATTACGGCAGGAAAGTTCTTATCCGGCATGAGATGCCGCGTCCGGCCCAAAATGGCGTGCATGTCCGAGCCGCAAATACCGCACGCGCGATTATAAATCTGTACCCAGTTGTCTTCTGGAAGAGTGGGCTTATCAAACGCGCCGTAGCTAAGCCCGCCTGGGTATGGGGTTCCGTCCCAGATAATAGCGTTCATCCGTTCCGTCATAGCCGTCCCCACTTATAAAATGCGTTATTAAATGACCACAGAATCGATTTGCGGATATAGGGCGCAAAACTCCGTCAGCTTCGATTGCAGCTCGCCGTAGCCCCACACGCAATGATTGGACAGCAAATTGTGGTAAAACGCTTTTGGGTCGCCTGCGATATGCATGAAGCCTTGCGGCCATGTGCGCACCGCGACGATCTCATCCATGGGCTTCTCAAACGCTGCCCCGGAGGCTATAAGCATCTGATAACGCCCCTTTTGCCTGCCGAGGTATCCGAACGTTATAGGGCCTTCCTTCATGCAAAAGACGGGATTGACGCCCAAACCCGCGCCCATATATTCGTACTGCGGAACCCAATTCACGTCTTCGCCGCGCTTTGCCATGCCCGTGGGCATAGCGCCGCAATTTATCACGCGCGCCTCGCGGCTCTTGTAGTCCACCGTACTGATATCACCGAAAAACGCCGGCTCCCCGGAAAGCTGCTTTAGGATATACATCGACAGCGTCGCGTTTATATCGCTTTGGCAGGATACGACGCGCCCAAAATCGTTCGCGAGCGTAACCGCCATGCAACATGAAGTATACGTATTGATAAAATCGCCTAAACACTTGATTGAAGCCATATCCAGACGGTATTCGTCTATCACCTCTTCGAGAGCCAAATATACCTTCATCGATTTTATTATCAGCTCTTCAGGCGCGTCGAACGCTCCATAGCCGCCCTTTATATCGTTAAAGCGCGCAAGCGCCTCGGCGTCTCTAATGGCGCGCGCTTTTTCGAGCACGACCATCTGATCGATATGTTCGACCTCCGCGCCAAAAATGCCTTTGATCTGATTGGGATCCGCCGCCGTTGTATAGGCGCTGATAGCGCGGCCTCCGATTAGGCCAAACCGCGCGGCCTTCAAGCGCGAACGCGCCATGCAAGCCGTAGCATAATCCGCCAATTCCATAAGTGTCTCTTCGTCGTCCGGCATGCCATAGAGCAGCTTATGCGCGATATCCATTTCGCACAGCGCCCCGTGTGCGACGTTCGCGCCGACCGACGAGAACGATACGGGCTCCGGCACGCCCCATATGGCCGCCGGCAAGCCGCTTTGCTGAATCGCGCCGACGATGCCGTCCGCGAATATCCATGTACCGACGAGATAGACGACGGCGTCCGCGTCCATGTCGCGTAGCCGCTTTGCAGCAGCGATAACGTCCGCCGAATCCATCAGGACGCCTGAGCTGTTCAGTATCTCTATATCGCGCCTGAGAATCCCGGCGCGCGCTTTTTTCTCGAATTCTTCCGCGTAGTCTACGCGCTCGCCCTCCAGGCTTACGCAAAGCAGCCCTATTCTCGCTTTTTCCGCCATTTCGAACTCCCCCGTCAGCTCTTTTTACGCAGGCCGTCGTAGATAACGGCGGCGATGATGATTACGCCCTGGACGATCTCTTGAATATCGGAGCTAAGGCCGAACAGAACCATCGAATTGGTCAAAACGCCCAGTATTAAAACGCCGATTATTGTGCCGAATATCTTCCCGTCGCCGCCGGTAAAGCTAGTCCCGCCCAATATTACGGCGGCGACGGCTTTTGTTTCAAGGCCGATGCTCGCCGACGGCAAGCCGGAATACATGCGCCCCGCGAGGATTAAACCCGCCAGCGAGACGAGCGCCGAGCACATCGCGTAGGTGAATACCGTCGTGCGTACGACGCTGATACCCGCCAGCTTCGCCGCCTCTTTATTGCCGCCGATTGCGTAGACGTTGCGGCCTACGTTTGTCATGCGTAGAATGAAGTGGCATATCAAAAAGACTATCAGAACGTAAATCAAGACGTTTGGGACGCCCCACAAGCGGCCGTTCGTGAATTCGATAAACGGATTTGCCATATCGATAGCCAGCGCGTAACCGCTGTTCAGCGTCATGCCTATGCCCCTGAAGATACCCATCGTACCGAGCGTTACGACGAACGGGGGCACGTTCGCGACGGATATGATCACGCCGTTTATCGCCCCGCATAACGCGCCAATCGCCATCGTTATTAGTATCGCCAGCACAAAATTGCAGCCCTTGGATAGCAGCATCGCGATAACCATCCCGCTCATCGCGGCCAGCGAGCCCTGTGACAGGTCGATGCCGCCCGCAAGAATAACGAACGTCATGCCAAAACCTGCCAAAAAGATGTCGTTGCTGTTTGCCAGTATGCCCAATAGATTGGACGACCGAAGGAACGTCGGCTGTAAAAGCGACGTAAACAGGATCATAACAAGCAATACGACCGTTATGCCGCCGTAGCTGCGCATATATTGCAGCATGACGTTTGGCCTCGCCGTCTTTACGGCGCCCGCGTTTTCCGTGTTCTTATTCATTTTACTTTACTCCCGCAACATGATTGATGATATTGTCCGCAGTAATCTCTCTTGCCTTCAGCTCCGCGACGATATTGGAATCGCGCATGACGAGCAGACGATCGCAGACGAGCGGCACCTCGTTGATATCCGACGAAACGAACAGAATGAACATGCCTTCGTTGCGCAGCTCGCGAATTAGCTGATAGATCATAGCTTTCGCGCCGACGTCTATCCCACGCGTAGGCTCGTCCAAAATCAAGATACGCGGATTCGTGATCAACGCCTTTGATATGACGACCTTTTGCTGATTCCCGCCGCTGAGGTTGCGCACGCGCTGTTCCAGCGAGGATATCTTTATGCTGAGCCTCTTTACGTAGCGTTCGGAATCCTTGCGCTCTTTACTAAGGCTCCTGAAACCCAGCTTGCCCGTCTTTTTCCTGTATAGTTGGGTTAAGGTGATGTTCTCCTGAACGGAACCCGGAAGCACCAAGCCTTGCAATTTCCGATCCTCCGGCACGAGCATCATATGATGCTTGATAGCGGTTATCGGATTATTGATCTTAACAGGCTTGTCAAAAATCCTGATTTCGCCGCTTAGATATTTATCCAGCCCAAACAGGCAGCGGATCAGCTCCGTTTTGCCCGCGCCTATCAGGCCGGTAATTCCCAATATTTCTCCTTCACGCAGATCGAAGCTCAAAGCGCCCGTATTTTTTGTGCGCCGCAAATCGCGCACGGAAAGCGCCGCGGGCCGCTTCTCGTTCTTATCCTCTTCGATTTCCCTGTGCAGTAACTGGCCTTGTACTTCATAGAGCTGCTCGCCAACCATCAGCGAGACGATTTCGCGTTCGTTCGTTTCCGCCGTGCGCTTCGTATCGATGATATTGCCGTCGCGCAGGATCGTTATACGGTCGGTTATGCCGAATATCTCGTCCATTAAATGCGATATATATATGATCGTCTTTCCGCGTTCCTTCAATTGGCGTATGACGTCGTGAAGGTGGATTACTTCCTCGCGGCTAAGGCTGGACGTCGGTTCGTCCATGATGATGACCTGCTGATTTTCCGATATGGCGCGGATAATCGCCACTAACTGCCGGTAAGCAATCGGCAGGCTATCCAGGCGCGCGTGCGAGTCTATGTCAAAATGCATCTCGTCTATAGTAGCTTGCGCTCGCTGATGCAGCTTCTTCCAATCGAGCATGCGGAACGAGTTGGCGCTGCGCTGGCTGAGCATTATATTCTCGCCGACCGTGATAGCGGGAACCAGCGCCAGTTCCTGCGGAATCATAGTAATACCGCTTTGTAGGGCGATCGTCACATTATACTCTTTAAGCGTCTTGCCATTGATGATTATCTCTCCGGCGTCCCTCGGGTGCGATCCCATCAGGATATTCATCAGCGTGGACTTGCCAGCGCCGTTTTCGCCCACCAAGCCTAAAATCTCGCCTCTCTGGAGTTGAAAATCCACGCCGTGCAAAACCTCGACGCCCGAAAAACTCTTATGTATGCCTTGCATCGTTACAATATTGTCCATGATGCTCTCCCGCCCTTTATCAAATAACATTTCTTTATTGAAAGAGAATGGAGAATTGCCGTTATTACGCGGCAATTCTCCGATAAAAGCCTACTTTACTTTGAAACCGCCGTACGTTTCGAGATACTTCGTGGAGTCGCCCGTGAACTCACCCATCTTTTCGCGGCTGACTTCGAGCACCGGCAGCAGCACCATGTTATCAACGGACTCGCCCTTAATCGCTTTGTAGCAATTGACCACGGAGAGATAGCCCATTTCATACGGGAACTGAGCTACGCCGCCCTTGATCGCGGTGCCCTGTTCGATTGCCTGCGCAACTTCGCCCTCGATATCGTAGGAAAGGATCGTAACATTGTCCGTTATGCCAGCAGTGGTAGCCGCCGTCAGCGCGCCGATGGCCGGGTCGCCCTGCGTGCAAAAAATACCGTCAACATCCGGGTATTTGGTCAGCATGGGGGCGAGCTTCACAACCGTGTCGTCACGCGTGCCGTCCTGGGCAACGTCGTCGATTATGTTGATGTTGGAGCCCGCGACTTCGTCGGCAAAGCCTCTGTAGCGGTCGTCAGACGAAATGCTGGCGTTCTTGAACTTGATCATGATTACGTCGCCGCCGTCCGGCAGAAGCTGCTTCATGAGCTTGCCCGCCGCGACGCCGCCCGAATAGTTGTCGGAGGCGACTGTGCTGGCGGCCATTTCCGGCTTCGCGGGAATCGTATCCACTGCGACGAACTTTACGCCCGCGTCGGCGGCTTTTTGCATCGCGCCGGTAATGGCTTCCGAATCCACCGTCTCAAGTACGATGCCGTCGTAACCTTGCGAAATGAAGGTTTCCGTCAGATTGAGCTCTTTTTCAACCTTTCTGCCGGAATACTGTACGTCCACCGTGATGCCCAGATCTGCGCCTGCATCCTGCATGCCCTTGGCCAGCAGTTGGAAGAACTGGATGTTCGAGTCCGCGGGAATGCAGCCGATGCGGATATCGGCGTCGCTCTTCGCGGCTTCGGGAG
>DBDD01000288.1 GCA_002293365.1 Christensenella sp. UBA941
ATGACCGGCGGCCAGATGGCCCCGACGACGCTCGTCGGCCAAAAGACCACGACGTCCCCTTACGGCCGCGACGCCGCGCATTGCGGCATGCCGATACGTATGAGCGAGCTTTTAGCCACGCTCGAAGGCGCGTACTACGTTGAACGCGTATCGCTACACGATACAGCGAACATCATAAAAGCGAAAAAGGCGATCAAGAAGGCCTTCGAGTATCAAATTGCGGGCAAAGGCTTTACACTCGTCGAGGTCGTATCTACCTGCCCGACGAATTGGGGCATGAACCCGCTGGAGGCTATGGATTGGCTGAAAGAAAACATGCTGCCCTATTATCCCCTCGGTATTAAAAAGGAGGGAAAAGATGATGTCAGATAATAAAGGTCTAGCCAATATGGCAGATACCAATATGCTGCACGAAATGATCTTCGCGGGCTTCGGCGGCCAAGGCGTACTCTCCATGGGCCAATTGCTCGCCTACGCGGGCCTGATTGAAAACAAAAACGTCAGCTGGCTCCCGGCCTACGGCCCCGAGATGCGCGGCGGCACGGCGAACTGTAATGTCATCGTCTCCGACGAAGAAGTCGGCTCCCCCGTCGTAACGAGCGCGAGCGCCGTCGTGGTCATGAACCGCCCGTCGCTCGATAAATTCGAGGAGTTCGTCGCTCCCGGCGGCAAGCTCTTCATCAACAGCTCGCTGATCGATAAAAAAGCAACGCGTGACGATATAGAAGTATACTATGTACCGGCGACGGATATAGCGAACGAAATGGGCAACGTCCGCGTCGCGAATATCGTCATGCTGGGCGCGCTGCTGAAGAAGATCGGCGTCTGCGAACCCGAAAGCGTCATAGAATCGCTCGCGAAGGTGCTCGGCCCCGGCAAAGAAAAGTTTATACCGATCAACCGTGAAGCGATGCAAAAGGGCGCGGACAGTATAGAATAATTAAACGCTGTAGGGAACGGTTCTAAACCGTTCCGCGACCTCAAATTATAGGGACGCCATACATGGCGTCCGTGACCCAAATGGGCAGTTGATTTCACGGACGCCATATATGGCGTCCCTACATTATTTTAAATATTAGGATTGCATTCATGAAATACGTCCAGTTAAAAAACGTATCCGAAGAAGAAGCCGCTATAATCGCCCCGCTGCTGGAAGCGCATGGGATTCAAGCGGAAATGCGTTATTCGGGGCTGGCCGCGCCGAGCAAGGTCTACTTAGGCCGCTCCGTGTTCGGCAACAACATCTACGTTCCGGAGGAACAGCTCGAAGAAGCCAACGAGCTGCTTGCGGAGCTATCGAAGGAGATTCCGCCGGAGGAGCTCGAAGCCCAGGCTCTCGCCGCCGGCGAAGAGAGCGAAGCCGCGCCCGAATCTGTGCCCGCTGCTGATAACGCGGATTTCGACTGGCAGATTGCGGATTATGGGGTGGATAAATAACGCTTCAAATACGCCCCCACGCCCGTACCCGGCGCAATATCCAACCCGCATTTTATAAGCGAACGTTCCATCGCGCCCAACAGCGTCACCATATCATTTATAGTTATATTGCCCATATGCCCGATACGGCAGGCCTTCCCCGCGTAGGACGCGAGCGCCGCAGCTATTATCGCGCCTTCATCGATCATCGCCTTGCGGAACGCCGCGTCGTCTAAACCTAGAGGATAAATCAGGTTTGTAAGCGTAACAGCGCGGCATTCCGGCTCCGCTAATATTGCAAAGCCTAGCGCCTCGAAGGCGGCGTGCAGCGCCAAGGCGTTCTTTTTATGCCTTTCATAGCGCGCCTTTAGCCCCTCTTCCTGCACCAGCTCCATGCTTTTTTTCAGCGCCCATACGAGGTTGATAGCGGGCGTCGCGAAGTATTTGCTCGGATCGTCCATTATCGGGAGCCACTTTTCTAAATCGACGTAGTATTCCGGAATCGTCCCCAGCGCTTTCCTGCGCTCAAGCGCTTTCTTGCCAGCCCAAAGGATCAGCATGCCGGGACACACGCCGAACGCCTTTTGCGAGCCCGTAAACAGAATATCTATGTTCATGGCGTCCATATCTTCATACTCGCCGGCTGTGGCCGCGACGCCGTCCACGATGTATATCGTTTCCGGGAATTCGCGCATCATCTCGCCGATCTCCGCAATAGGCGCGGCGACCGCCGTCGATGTATCGACGTGCGATACCGTAAGCGCGGCGTAGTGCTTTTCTTTTAGTTTGGCGCGAATCTCTTCGACGGAAACGCACATGCCCCACTCTGCGCTTAATACGTCAACATCCAGCCCCTTGCGCTGACAGATATCGATAAACCGGTCGCCAAAGAAGCCGTTGCTGACTATAAGTACGGAATCCGAACGCTTTGTGCTGTTGGCTATTGCCATCTCCATCGCCAGCGTGCCCGTCCCGGCGACGGGAAAGGCTTGGCCGGAGCAATTGAGCAGCGCCCCCAGGCCGTCGATTAAAGCCTTGTAGTCCTTTACAAAACGAGGATCGCCAAAGGCCTGGATTTCGCGGCCCATTTCGTTTTGTATCGGGCGAACGACAGGCGTCGGCCCCGGAATCATGACCAGTACGTTGTTTTCCATTTTCATTTCCGCCCTTTCATCGATTATGCCATAGTTCATGTTACCGTACGTATTATATCATTTCGGTATGGATGTGCGTCTTTATTATATGCCGGGCGGGCAAAGAATTCAAATGAAATCGAGTTGCACAAGTTCTGCAATTCGCTTATAATACACATTGATTTAAATAATTGCGCAGCCAAATTATTGCTTGGGGATGTGTAAAATCATGACCGCTCCAGCCTCGCCTCCAATCGTAATAAGCAATCTATGGCGTAAAATACCGCGACATATTAAAATAACGTTTTTCACCGCTATAGCGGTCGGTATTGTCGTGCACGCCTTCATGCTAACGAATAAACTGCCGAATCACGACGACCTTGCCCATCTATTCAGCGCGATAGATTTTCGGGAGCACGGCCGGTGGTTTTTAACCTATCCCGGCGGAATATCCGGTTTGTTCAGTATGCCATGGGTCAACGGCGTTTTAGCGATTCTATATATCGCCGTAGCGGCTTGTCTCGTCGTTTCCTGCTTGAATATGCGCCAAAGCATATACTGCGCGCTA
Organism: Christensenella sp. UBA941; assembly: GCA_002293365.1. GTDB lineage: Bacteria > Bacillota > Clostridia > Christensenellales > UBA941 > UBA941. Next base: position 3,118 of record DBDD01000288.1, read on the forward strand.
ACGGCCGCCATGATGGTCTCCTTCCCTGTCGTAGCCGGTACGCTTAACTATATGCAGTGGGCGGACGCTTTCTTTTTCTGTATGATGCTGGCATGTCTGGCCGCGTTTTTAGCCTCGCGGTACAAGTATGGCTATATCGCCGGCATTGCGCCGCTGGTGCTTTCGCTGGGCGGTTATCAGGCCTACTTTGGCGTAGCGGTTACGCTGCTTCTAATCGTATTAATATTTGAAATACTTCAAAACCAAACGCCTTGGAAAAAGACTCTGTTCAAGGGGCTTCGTTTTCTTGGTATGTTGGGCGTCAGCATGGCGTTATATTTGATTATCGTTAGGCTTACGACGCCGGAAACCGGATTAACTAGCTATATGGGCGTAGATAAAATAGGACAAATTCCGCTGTCGGAGCTGCCGCGCCTTATCGTTGCGCCATATATTCTGATTTCTTTGTTTTTCCGCTTCGATCCTTTGGGCTTTCATTATCCATTCATTGAAGTCATATTTTTCGCCTGCGCTTGCATATCCGCGGCGCTTGTAGCTTTATGGTGCGCGCGGACAAAGCTCTATAAAGAGCCTATCAAGCTGGCGCTTTTAGTCGTTCTGCTTGCGCTGTTTCCTGTTGGTTGCTTTATCGTCGCGTTGATGAATCCAAGCGATATACATGCGCTCATGATTTACAGCGTCGTTATGGTTCCCATTTTTGCTTTGAATATATTGGACGCGTATGCAAATCAAGGCTCCTATAAACCGGAAAAAACGACGCATAAAATGATAGTCCGGGCGAAAAGATTATCCGCCATAACAAATCTAGCCTGTTGGGCAGTTACGGCGGCAATTGCGCTTTGTGTGTTCACATATTTCGTTTTCTCAAACGAAGTGTATCTAAAACAATTCATCACGTATGAAACGGCGTTTGCGTATTCGACGGAGCTAGTTACGCGCATACGGGAAACCGAGGATTATGCCGCGGACTCCATGATCGTATTTGTTGGACATCCCCGTTACAATCCAAAGAATCAACATCTTGAAGACATACAGCTTACGGGCGCGCAATACGATTTCTTGTCCGACGCAACCGTACTTAGCGGCTTTTTGGAATATTATTTAAATTTCACCCAGCCCCGAAACTTCTCGCAAACGAGCGATTTAGCCAATACTGCGGAAGGGGCTATTCTCGCCAATATGCCGAGCTATCCCGGCGCCGGATCTATAGCTGTGATACAAGACAAAATATATGTAAAGCTCTCCGACTAAGCATAAATACGCGCGCGCCGCGCGATAGCCGATCTTCCCGCCATAAATTCCCAACATATCCGGCTTTCCAAACTGGCAATCTATTCTCGACAAAATTTTCAGCGCTAATAATTCCTTGTCAAAAGGAGATGATAATATTGTCCGCAAAAGTGGCGTGCGTCGTTTTTGCGTTCGCGCTGCTTATAGCCGCGGCGCTTTTGATCGCAGGCGTTTTTAATCAGGCCGGCGAAACGGAGAAGACGTTCTCCGGCGCGCATTTTATTCACCTTCCGCAAAGCTCCTCCGGCTTTGGGGAGGACGATCGGGAGGAACTGGCCTATGGCCGCATATCAAGGCATACCCTCGTCGTCTCCGGCGGCTACGCAGGACGCGCCCGGGGATAAGGAAACGCGCTATAAGGGCTTCGTTGAAAAGCCGAGGGCCAAGGCTAAAAGCATGTAGGGGCGGCCTGTGGCCGTCCGTCTGCAAACCTGTAGGGACACGATACATCGTGTCCGTGGCAAACCAAAGCATGATTAAGGTCACGGACGCCATATATGGCGCCCCTACTGCAAGGCGTGAAAAGGAGTAATACATGAATCAAGCGCAAATTGACGAACGAAACGAATATTTAAAAAGCGTCAAGGCGCGGATGCCAAGATCGAACCTTCCTCTCGACTTGTTGAAAGCGTTTATCGTAGGCGGTCTGTTTTGCGTGCTCGGCCAAGGCCTTAGCGATTTGGGCAAGACGTTTCTTGGCCTGACGGGGGATAACGCGGCGGCGTTTACGTCGATCGCGATGATCTTCATCGGAGCGACGCTTACGGGCCTTGGCGTCTACGACAAGATAGGCACGTTCGCCGGCGCGGGCTCGATCGTCCCGATTACCGGATTTGCGAACAGTATTGTCTCCCCCGCGATGGAATTCCGTAGGGAAGGGCTGATATTGGGCGTCGGCGCAAAGCTATTCAGCGTCGCCGGGCCTGTGCTGGTGTATGGGATATCATTATCGGTTATTGTGGGATTATTGGCGCTGGCGTTTAGCTGATGATTTATGCAAATACGATGTGCAATCGCCTTCATGTAGGGACGCCATATATGGCGTCCGTGACCACAAAGAATGTCTGAATTCAGGTCACGAACACGATATAACGTGTCCCTACAGGGCTAGAGTGGTCAATCAAGGAGGAATCCGTTGCCAGCATCAAAGAGGCTCGGCGGGCAAACACTACAGTTCGCGAACCCGCCCAAAATACTTGCAAGCGCGTCCATCGTCGGCGACGTGGAGGGCGAAGGCCCTCTTGGGCAAACGTTCGACATCGTGCTGGAGGACGACCTTTGGGGCGAGGATACGTGGGAAAAGGCTGAATGCAAGATGTTTGAGCAGGCGGTGCGCGTTGCGCTTGAAAAGGCGCGGCTGCCCGTCGAGCGGCTGAACATGCTTCTCGGCGGGGACTTGTTAAACCAAACGATCTCGGCAAACTTCGCGGCCAGGGCGCTAAACGTGCCGTTTATCGGGTTGTACAACGCTTGCTCGACGATTACGGAGGCTCTCATGCTGGCCTCTGCGCTTATCGACGGAGGTTTCGCGGAAAACGCCGCGTGCGCCGCGAGCAGCCATTTCTCCACGGCGGAGCGGCAATACCGCCACCCGCTGGAGCTTGGAGCGCCGCGCGCGCCGACGTCGCAGCGCACTGTTACGGGTGCGGGCGCGTTTTTATTGGGATACGGCGAGTCGGATCAACCGTCCGTTTCCATTACGATGGGCACCATCGGCAAGGTCAAGGATCTGGGCGTTACGGACTCCTCCAATATGGGCGCGGCGATGGCCCCGGCTATGGCTATAATAGGGGCATAAGGGCCGTGAGCCCCCGAATTGATTCTACACAAGCATCAATTCTAACAGGAGGACACTATCTGTGTCAAACTGCAAAATCATCGCAGTTTCGCTCGAAAAGGGCGGCGTGGGCAAAACCGCGACCACGTTGAATCTTGGCGCTGCGCTAGCGCGGGCCGGAAAGCGCGTCCTGCTCGTGGACTTCGATCCCCAGAGCTCGCTGACGGTATCGCTCGGGCTCGCACCCGAAGATCATATAGAGAATATCGCCGCGCTTATGCGGGACGCTATTTCGGAAAAGCCAATAGACGCAAGCGCCGCCATCGTCCGCAAGGAGAGCATGGATGTCATTTCCGGGCATATTGAGCTTTCCGCCGTGGAGCTTTCGCTTTCAGGCGTTTTTTGCGATCACTTTCTGGGGAGCATACTAACCCCGGTGCGAGCCCGCTACGATTACATACTCATCGACTGCGCGCCGAGCTTGGGCATGCTTACGATCAACGCCCTCGCGGCGGCGGACAGCGTGCTCATACCCATGCAGGCGCAGTATTTGAGCGCCAAGGGCGTGGAACTGCTTCTGGGCGTAATATTCAAAATGCGCAAGCGCATCAACCCGAATCTTGCCATAGAGGGCATACTCATCACCATGCGCGACAGGCGCACGCGCCACGGCCGCGAGATGGTCGAAGCGATCAAAGCCGCGTATGGCGGGAACATGCGCATATTCGAGACGGAAATCCCCGCGTCGGTGCGCGTGAGCGAGGCGGCGGCCGCTGGCGTATCGATCTTCACGCACGACCCTGTCGGCGGCGTCGCAAGGGCGTATGCCGCTCTGGCTTGCGAAGTCGACAATGCGGGCTGCATGGAGGCTCGGGATGCCTAGACCGAAGATCGAGCTAAAATCCTTCAACGATATGTTCGCGCTGCACGGTGAGGACGAGCGCGCGCGCGGCGAAGCGCGGGCTGCGAACGCGAGCGATGAAAGTCGAAACAGCGGCCTAACAAGTGTGCACGGCAACCGCGAGTCGCTGCAAATCCCGCTTGTTCAGCTACATCCGTTCGCGCATCATCCGTTCAAACGCTATAGCGGCGCGAAGATGGCAGAGATGGTGAAAAGCGTAAAGGAGCACGGGATCATCACGCCGATCCTAGTCCGGCGGCGCGAAGAGGGCGGCTGGGAGATCATCTCGGGGCATAACCGCGTTGAGGCCGCGCGGCTGGCGGGGCTAAAGACGATACCCGCTTACCCGCGCGACGCAGACGATAACGCCGCCGCTATAATGATGGTGGACAGCAACTTCCACCAGCGCGAGAAGATACTGCCGAGCGAGCTGGCGTTCGCGTATAAGCTGAAGCTGGAGGCGATTAAGCGGCAGGGGGAGCGTAATGATTTAACTTCGCGACAAATTGGCACGAAGTTGCCGGGCGGGCGCTCGGACGCCGCAATCGCTGAAACCGCAGACGAGAGCGCGCGCAGCATTCAGCGCTATATACGCTTAACGGAGCTTATACAGCCTTTGCTCGACAAGGTGGATTCAAATAAGCTCGGGTTTGTTCCTGCCGTCTTGCTGTCCTATCTTTCAAAAAAAGAGCAGGAAGCTCTGAATGAGACGCTGGACGCGCGGGTGAAAAAACTGACCGTCCGGCAGGCGGAGGCGCTGAAGCAGCGCTCGCAGGAAGGTACACTTGATGAGAGGGCGATGCTTAATATCCTGGATGAGAAGCGCGAGGACGCGGTTAAGGAGGTTAAGATTAAGTACGGGCAGATTCGGCGCTATTTTTCACCTACGGCTACTTTGGAAGAAATCGAAGAGAGGATTGTGAAGGCGCTGGAGGTTTTGAGGAAAGTTGAGGCCAGAATTTGAGTTTTCCCGTTAAACTATATTCCACATACGTTCACTCCTTGCGCTCCTACTCGGATAGCAAGAAGTCAATGATATTCTGAAAACGCACCCCCTCATGGTCGGTTATATAGGTCTTGTCCAAGGAGAGTATCGTTTTCTCATAATTATCGCGGATATCGATGAGCGGCGATAGCTCACGCGCTTTCACGCGCTCGTCCATCATGCTCAGCGTAACCTGATAGTACTTCCGGCTGTCCTGGCGGATTGCGAGAAAATCTACCTCGCTGTCGTACCATTTGCCGATAAACACCTTGTATCCGCGTCGGAGCAGCTCAAAATATACCACTGTCTCCAGCACATGGCCGATATCGCCGTCGGAATAACCCGTGAGCGAGTTTCTGATTCCCGTGTCGGCGACATAGTATTTTGACAGCGTTTTCAACTGCTCCTTGCCTTTGATGTCGAAACGGTGCGCCTGATAAACGATATACGCCTTCTCCAGCGTATCGAGATAGGCGGCGATTGTGGAGGACTTGACATTTTCGCCTTTTTCCTGCGCGCTGAGAAAGCCGCTTATCTTATTTGACGAGATAATATTCCCGGTGTTGCTGATGACATAGCGCACGATCTTCTCGAGCAACGTTACATCCTTGCTCTTACTGCGCGCGACAACGTCCTTAACGATAACGGTATTATATATTCCGAGCAGAAATTCGTTTATTATAATGTCGTTCTGCGGGAGCGTAGTTACCGCGGGCAGGCATCCATATTTTAAATATTGCCTGAATTTATCCTCCACGCTCCATTCAGCGGGCAAGTGCTCAAAGAGTAAGAATTCCTTGAAGGACAGAGGCAGCATTTTAATTTCTACATAGCGCCCGGATAGCAGCGTCGAAATATCAGACGAGAGCATATACGCGTTGGAGCCCGTGATATAGATGTCCACATCGATATCGCTCTCCACGCTCAAGCTGTTTACAGCTTTCTCCCATCGCTTGACCTGCTGAACCTCGTCGAGCAGCAGATAGTATTTGCCGTTAGCCGAGACGCGTTCGCGCACGAGCTTGTAGAATTGATGATACTCGACGATTTCATCGTAAGCCATCAGTTCAAAGTTGATCTCGATGATATGATCGCCGTCGACGCCGTCTTCCAAGAGCTCCTGCTTGAACAGCTGAAGAAGCGTGGATTTTCCGCAGCGCCGCAGTCCAGTTATAACTTTAATCAGCTTATTGTCCTTATACGCCCTCAGGCGCTCCATGTATTGCTCGCGCTGGATCATTAACAATCACTCCCTGATTGTTATTATACGGCAGATACTTAAAAATTTAAACACTTTTTCCTGCCCGGGGGTAAAAGTTGTATGGCTCGCCCGCCCCTTATAAAGACCGGCATCGCCTCAATCGGGCATTCAACCTCTATTGACTGTCCGCCAGTATACTCGCTGCCAGTATTCATATCCATCCAGCGGCATCCGGCAGGAAGGTACACCGTGCGCTTGCGTGCTCCGGCATATAGCACGGGCGCGACAAGATAGCGCCAGCCAAACATATATTCGTCCTCAACCGACCAGCATGTTTGATCCTGCGGGAACTCGTAGAACAGCGGCCGCATAATGGGTGAGCCCTTTTCGTGGGCTTCCTCCATCAAGCTCCGCGTGTAAGTACGCAATTCCTCGCGAATATTCAGATAGCGCTTGCATATTTCATACACCTTCTCTCCGTAGCTCCAGACCTCGTTGCTCGCCCCGGACAGGCATATCGCGCCGCCGGTCGTGCCCACCTGCGGCTGCTTGGACTCGCGGTCGCCATGCAAGCGCATGACCGGGCAAAACGCAGCCCATTGGAACCAGCGTATGAACAGCTCACGGAACGCTTCGTCGCTAGGATCGCCGCCGTGGAAGCCGCCGATATCCGTCGTCCACCAGGGTCTGCCCGCCATGCCCATATTCAGCCCCGCGGACAGTTGGTTGCGCATACATTCGAAGCTCGAGGCGATATCGCTAGACCAGACCAGCGCGCCGTATTTCTGGCTCCCCGCCCAAGCGCAGCGAAGAAGATTTACGATATCCTTCTGCCCCTCGCGCCGCATGCCCTCGTAGCAGGACTTAGCGTATTCCACCGGATAGATGTTGCCAACCCGTGAAGCGGTTGCAGCCGTCTATATGCGCGGCTTCTTCCATTTCCTTCGGAATCGCGGCGAAGAAGTTTTGCAAAATCAGCACGGAGAACGGAATGCCGTACGTCGCGTCGGCGAGCATGGCGGCGAGCGGAGTATTGTAGATGTTCATATTCCTAAACATGATAAACATCGGCGCGAGCAGCACGGATACCGGCAGCATCTGCGTGATGAGGAAGCTCATCAGCACGGCCTTTTTGCCTTTAAAGCGATACTTGGCTATGCTGTACGCGGCGGGTACGGCCAAGACGACCGAGATTGCCATCGCGCCTATGGCGATCATGAAGCTGTTGCCAAACGAGCGGAACATATTGAAATCGCCCATATCGAGCTGTGCCGAATATGATTTCGTATTGATAATCTCGGGCCAAATGGTGGGCGGAATCCGGAATATCTCCTGCTCGGTTTTTAAGGATGTATTGAGCATCCAATACATCGGGAACAGAAGCATCAGGAGGATAAGAATGGCCGCGACGCTCATCAAGACATTTTTTCGCCCCGCAAACGTCTTTTCCAAACCGAATTTCATTTCTCCGCCGCCTCCTCCCAATACGCGTATTTGACATAGATGATGGCGAACACCATGAGGATTACGAGCAGCACGTTCGCTATCGCCGCGCCGTCGCTGTATTTGAACAGCTCAAAGGATTGCTTGTAGGAATACGTAGACATCATCTGCGTCGCGTTGACAGGCCCTCCGCTTGTCATAACGTAGACGAGGTCGAAGACCTTAAAGGTGTAGATAAACCCAAGAATCAGCAGCGATTGAATGGTCGGCTTCAGCATGGGCAGCGTAATGCTCGTAAACTGCTAGCGCCTTGATCCGAGGCCGTATACGTTGCCGCTGGTCAGCGCCTTAGCGGCGTCTTTCAGTTCCGCCCATGTGGTCGGCGGCGTTACGCCTGCGGCGGAAAGCATGTCGGTGTTGTAGTAAAGGGCCAGGCAGTTGATACCGAACGGCATGCCGTAGAGCGCCCCGTCGAGCGTTGCGGAGTTGATCGGGCCTTCAAAGTATTGGCTGACGTCGAACTTGCCCGTGATGTCCTCGAATATTCCCATGATGGAGTAAGAAGCGTGATCGGGAGAGTCGATGATGACGAGATCGGGAAGTATATCCGCCGAAGCTCCCAGCGAGAGCTGTTTCTTGAAATCCGCGAAGGGTACGTAATTGGCGCTAACCGTCGTGCCGGGGTTGTTCGCGTTATACTCGGCGATCAATTCGCCCAGAGCGACTTGGTGTCCGGGTGTTTCCCAGTAGTACCAAATCTCGACGTCGCCAAAGCCTTCGGGCGCGGGATATGGCGCGGGTTCAGCGGGCGCAGGCGCTGGAGCCGCAGGCGAGGCACAACCGGCCACAAGCGCTACCAATAATACGATTTAAAGCAAAACCGCAAAACGTTTCTTCCTTTACTGTTCCCCCTATTATATTTATATGTGTAATTACAGTGTAATCCTTTAAATGCTTGTAATAAATACGAGGATTCTTGGATAGGAGGAATAAACTAAGCTTATTTATTCAAAGTCCTGTACTGTGACGGCAATTGACCGGTAGATTCCTTAAACACCTTGCTGAAATACTTCGGATCGGAATAGCCAACGCTTTGAGCAATTTCGGAGAGCTTCATCTCCGTGCCGATAAGGAGCGCCTTCGCTTTATTCGTGCGGTGGTTCTTTATATACGCCGTGAAATGCACGCCTGTCTTTTCCCGAAAGAGCGTCCTCAAGTATTCCGGCGTTAAGTTCGGCGTGCCCGCGATTTCATCAAGCGTAATGCCCGTATGATAGAATTCGTGAATCAGCGTTTTCGTGCGATTGACCGTGAGGCTCGCGGTTTCATCGGCGTTTTCCTTCGGCGTCCGCAGCGCTGCGCGCCCTCAAACCCGTGGATAATCGCGTTTTCAACGAACGGCTGTAAAAGCATCTTATGGATTCTCGCCGGTTCGATTCCCGGTTCAACCGATATTTCGCTTTGAAATGAATTCTTTAGCCGAATCTTTTGCAGCGTCAGGTATTGGTTCATCCAGTCGATCTCTTCTTTGATCGTGACTATGCCGTTGCTGTTGTGAACGCCATAGCGCAGTATAGCCGCCAGAGCGCCGATGGCGTTGCTTATCTCATAAATTATCGGCGCCAGTGATGTTACGAGGAAAGATATCAGCAATCGTGTATAGAGTTTTCGGTTTTTTGCCATGATAATTCAATTGAAAGGCCGCAGGCTGATTGCCATTTGCTCGCCTTCATAGGGTACTTCAATAGGTTCGGAAACACCTCCATCAGTGATGAACCGTAGCGTGAATCTGTTCTGATGGGGAAAGCTGCCTCGCCCTTTGCCAAGCGTAAGCGTTTTCGCCTGATCGTCATACTTTAGAGTTATAGAGGAAAAATGCCCCTGCTCGAAGGCATATCCGTCGCCCTCGTCGTTATAAAGAGTAAAGACGCCGTCCGCGCCGGAGTAGATATGGGTTTCTGATACCTCGCCTTTTCTTTCGTCCGCGAATGCAAGCGCGCCCGACAACGGAATTATAGAACCGGCGCGTACGAACAATGGAAGCATATCCAGCGGCGCCTCGCACACTGCGCTCTGCCCGCCGGCATAGGCTTTGTTCGTCCAGTAATCATACCAACAGCCCGCCGTTTTTGGAAGGTAAACCGATCTTGATAAAGACGCGTTTTTAATAGGAACGCTGTTTGGCGCGTAGTACATTGGTTCCGTTACGGGACAGACCAAAAAGGCCCGGCCGAACATATAGCTCAGCGCAATATCATGGACGTTCTCGTCGTCCGCAAAGTCGAACATCAGGCTGCGTACCATCGTATCGTGGCTATGATATACCGCCGCCGCCGTGGAGTAGATATAGGGCAATAGCTTATAGCGCAAGCGTATGAACTTCACGATCGCATCGTAGAAAGGTTCTCCCGACTTACCGAACTGCCAGGGCTCACGCGGCGTATCCGTGCCATGGGAACGGAACATGGGAAGAAAAGCGGCGTATTGCAGAAAACGCACATAGAGCTCTCTGTATCCGAGATCGTTTACGCCGTCGTTGTAATCGCCGTTCCAAAACCAGAGCTTTTCGCGCTCGCCCGCTTTGCCGCAGCCTCTGTTTTCCCACTTATCCTTTACAACAAAGAACCCGCCGATATCAAGCGTCCAATACGGCTGCCCGCTCATGGACATTTTGATGCCCTCGGCAATTTGCTGTTTCAGTACTGTCCATTTCGCGCTTATGTCGCCCGACCATGGGATGGCCGCGTAGCGCTGCCCGGATACATAGGTCGAGCGCGTCAGGTTGACGACGCGCTTATCGCTGCCGCTTTTGCGCCAATTTTCATAGACGCCTTTCGCGTGGTATAGCCCGTAAGAATTCAGCTGCGCCCAGGGCATGGACTTCTTCGATTCGTCTACGATTAAGTCGTATCTGGCTTCCTCGGGCCTTTTGTCTTCGCCGCTCCAATCGGCGTCGGAGAAAGGCTCGGCGCTGTCGCACCAAAAAGCATCCGCTCCGGCGGAAAACCAGTCGGCCTCTAACTGCCGCCAATAGACGGCGCGGGCCTCTTTGTCGAAAGCGTTATAGACAGCCGAGTTCGGCAAAAGCATATCCGAGTGTTTAAACTCGATATAATTGCTTCCGCCAGCCGCCATGTTGGGCCAAACCGAAACCATGAGCTTTGCGTGCATGCCGTGAAGGCGGCTCATAAGCGAGCTCAAGTCGGGGTAGCGGTTTTTATCGACGCGCTTTTCGCCCCAAAGGCCGTCTTCCCAGGAATACCAGTCCTGTACGATACAATCCACAGGAATATCCTCTGAGCGGAACCGGGCGGCGGTCTCAATAAGCTCCTCCGACGTTTGGTAGCGCTCTCTGGACTGTATATATCCGAAGGCCCATCTTGGAAGCATCGCCGCCCTGCCCGTCAATTCCCGCAGGGAGCGGATAATCTCGTCAAAGCCGCCGCCCGTTATCACATAATAAGAAATCTCATCCACAGTGTCCATCGTAAAGGTCATCCTGCCGTTTGCGGCGTCGAATATCATCGCCGTTTCCGTATCGATCAGGATGCCGTAATTCCTAGACGATATGACGAACGGTATGGAGATTATCATGTTGGTCTGATACAGGTATTCGCGGCGGCCGTTATAGTTATATACGCCGTCCTCGTGCTGGCCAAGGCCGTAGAGCCCTTCTTCTTTCGTAATGGCGAATTCCAGCCTGCCTCCATAGGCTATGCCCGAGGGTTCCTGCCGCGAGTTTTCGATGTAGGCTGCCTCGCCGTTGGCGGTTTGTTTATACTTGATGATAGGCTCGCCGTCGACTACAAACTTATAAACCTGCTTTTCAGTCAGGCTGTGGCCGATTTCCGCAAGAACCGTCTCGTTATTCCCGTTTTTGAACGCTAAGCCGCCGTTTTCCGGCGCATAGTTCGGGCGGATATCATTCTGTTGAATAAAATCGCCCGAAACCAACGAGCTCTTCTTCGGCTCGCCCGGGGCGTAAGTATAAACGACCCTGGTTATATTATCGCTAAGCGGTATGATGTGAGCAAACAAAGCGAACCTCCAAGTATATCAGCCTTTTATTGCGCCGGAAGTCATGCCTTGCATAAACCGCTTCTGCATGCTTAGATACAGAATCACGATGGGCAGCGAGGCGAGAATAACGTTTGCGAATACGAGGTTCCATTGGGACGTATAGGAGCCGATCGCGCTGTATATGCCCGTTGTAATCGTACTCCCGCCTTTTATACCGAGTATGTACATCGGATTGAGGAAGTCGTTCCATATCCACATGCTAAGGAAGATGATCGCCGTGGTCGTACAGGGGCGGATCATCGGGAAAATGATTTTAAAGAATATGGTAAACGGCCCCGCCCCGTCGATTGTCGCCGCTTCGTCCATGCTGACGGGTATGGTCTTGATAAACTGCACATAGAGGAAAATCGTCGTGCTGAAATACGTGCCCACGTAGAAAAGGTAAAGCCCCGGCAGGGTGTATAAAAGATTCAGCGACGCCAAGGTTTTTATGCTCGGCACCAACGTAACCACCGGCGGAACCATGATGCCCGCCAAGGCGAATACATAAAGCATCTTATAGAACCTGCCTCTTCTTCTCGCGATGACATAGGCGGCCATAGAGGACAGCAGTATAAGCAGCGCGACGGATACCACTGTGATAACGATGCTGTTTTGATACAGCTCGAGTATTTTAGACGAATTAAACGCGTCTATAAAATTATCGAAGGTAATAGCCTGGGGCAGGCCCAAGGGCGATTTGATAACCTCCTCGTACGGCTTGACGGAGTTTACAATCGCGATATAAAGGGGTATAAGAAACACTAGGGAAAACAGCAGTATCAATATACGCCTTATCCATTTGCCGGCTATTTTCATATCAATACTCAACCTCGTTCCTTTTGGTAATAATGAGCTGCGCTGTGGTTAAACCGATTATAATGAGGAACAGTACGAGAACGATGGCGGACGAGTAACCCCTGAAGTTATATTCGAACGCCTCTTTAACCGCGAAAAGCGTGACGGTCTGCGTCGTGCCGCCGGGCCCGCCGCCTGTGATGACCTTCACATGATCGTATTGCTTCAAGCCGCCGGCGACGGATAGGATGCTGTTTATCGTTATACCCGGCATTAAGAGCGGCAGGGTTATATGGAAAAACGTCTTTACGCTTCCGGCCCCGTCGATCTTGCTTGCTTCCATTATTTCCACCGGGATTGTGCTCAAGGTCGCCACATAGATGACCACGAAGAAGCCAAGGCTGTTCCAGCAGATGATGATCGACATCATGAATATCGTCATCAGCGGCGAGGAGTAGTAGTCTATAGGATTAATGCCGAAGAACCCGATGATCGTATTGATCACGCCGCCGTCCGTTTGGATCATGTAGGACCATATAAAAGCCACAACGACGCTGCTTAGAACCGTAGGAAGAAACAGCGCGCTCTTGGAGAAATTTTGCAGTTTAGTGTTGCCGTTTAGTATCACAGCCAGCAGTATTCCTAAAACGTTGTAGATGAGAACCGTTACTACCATGATGATCGCGGTGACCTTCAGCGCGTTGAAAAACGCGGCGTCTTGGAACAGCTCGACAAAATTATCGAAGCCTACCATTTTGTAGGTTGGGCTGAACCCGTCCCAATTCGTGAAGCTGTAGAAAAAGCACAGCACAACCGGGACGATCATGAAGACAATGTAGGTTAGGAATCCGGGAGCCAAAAACAGCCCGTCCTTCCATTTTTTATGCTTCATCCTCTGCCTCCTGAATTGTTGAAACGCTTTGACATTTGTTCTGTAGGGGACGCTGTCCCCAGCGTCCCGCGTTTTATTTGCTGGTGGCAGGTCGCAGAGGACTGCGACCCCTACAACAGCATAGCGGGTTAAATATAGGGGCGGGGTTCCATCCCCGCCCGCGACTCATGTTAGATAGCGCTTTCTATTCCAGCGCTCTGTTCGCCCTATCCCATTCGCCGTCGAACGCGACGAGCTCCTGCTGGACGTCGTTGCCCAAAGCAACATTCTGTGTGACTATGTTGGTGAAATAATCCTTCAGACCGGGCAGGAACGCATCGTCGCCCGTCATGCTCTCGAAGCCTTCGACCTCTTGCATGCCCGCGATCATCTCTTCCATTTCTTTTCTAAGCGGAATCATGTCGTAGGGTACGTTTGCTTTCGTCGTGGCAAAAAGCTGTTCGCTTGCGAGGAATTCGCCGTACAGCTCCTGATCGCTGAAGAAGAACTTAACGAAGTCTTTGCATACGTCGGGGTGCTGATTGTTGGGCGTCGCGCCGATGGAAAGGCCTTCGTTTACGAACACGGATACGACGTTCGCGTTGTCGTCGCCCGGCAGCGGGAACCAGCCCACTTCAAAATCCTGCAAGCCCTTGGCGACCTCGGCGTTGACCCAGGAGCCGATGGCGACCATCGCCGCTTCGCCTGTGAAGAACTGCTCCAGCATCTGTGTATAGGTTACGCCGGCGATGCCCGAGCCGCAGTATTTCTGCGCGACATCCTGGTATTTCTGCATAGCTTTGATCAAGTCGGGGTTATCGAACTTCACGGCGTCGGCGTTGCGCTGCGCGCCCCAACCCGGATTTTTGGCGAGAAGGTCTGTGCCTGCGTACATGTTGGCAAGCTGCGCCTGCGGCCAGCCGTCTTTAATGCCCATGGCAAGAGGCTGTACGCCCGCAGCCAGCAGCGTATCGCAGGCATTGATGAACTCAGCGTAATTTTGGGGAGCCGCCAAGCCGTTTGCGGCAAAGAGGTCTTTGTTGTAAAATACGCCGATTAGCTGCTTTTTATAGTTCGCGACATACTGTTTTCCGTCGATTTTGCCAACGTTGGGATCCGCCAAGTAGTCGAGCTCGCCCTCTTCAAACGCAAGCAATGCGCCCGAGGGAACGAAGTCGGCCGGATTCTGCATGACCATGACGTCCGGGAACTGGCCCGTGGAAAGCAGCGTCTTCTCGTACTC
>DBDD01000063.1:0-3647 GCA_002293365.1 Christensenella sp. UBA941
TTCTATTTTCCGCTTATCCGTCATGCTGGAATTTGTCGGGTTCTGCATCGAGGTCGACGTATATATCCCTTTGATATTCAACCGCTTGCAGGCGGCTTCCAGACGATGAGGAATTATGCCCTCTCTGTCTGTCATGATTCCTTCAAGCTTGATTCCGCATCGTTTCGCGGCGGACTTAACTCCCGGATAAGTTAAATAATCCACAGCGATACAGTCTCCCGCCCCAAAGCAGGATGAAAGAACACAGTTGATGGCGTGCTGTGTTCCGGATGTAATGATGATATTATCTTCGTTGACCGATATTCCAAACTGCTTTACCCAGTCCGCTCCGATACGGCGGTGCCTCTCGATCCCTTGCGGCGGGGCATAACGCATAAATGAGTTTATCATTTTGTTTGATACGACCTTTTTGCACAGAGGCGCAATGTCAGGCTCAACGCAGTAGAGCGGCATTATTGTTCCCATTTCAATCATCCCGGCGCTTTCGCTCTCGATAATAAACGACGAGCCGCGGCATAAATCCGATGCGACAAATGTACCGCTTCCGGTAACTGATTTTATCAAGCCGCGCTTTTCCGCTTCTTTATATGCTCTCGTAGCTGTAGTAACGTTCACGCCTACTATTTGGGCCAAATCGCGGTGGGTCGGCAGCTTTTCTCCCGAGCGCAGCTTACCGTCTTTGATATCCTTCTCAATCGCGTCCGCAATGGCGATATACAGAGCCTTATCTGTATCAATGATTTTAATATTCCACATGGCGACGCTCCCGTAATAATTGTATTACATACAATCGTACATTGACGCAATATGATTGTCAACTTATACTATAAATCTACCATACAAATCTAAAATTTATAACGATTGTATGGCAAAATTGTTTTGAAAGGACGATATCCAATGCAAGAAAAAGGCGGGTGCCTACAGTGAAATATTATATCGCAGACGCATTTACCGATAAGGTTTTTGCGGGGAATCCGGCGGGCGTATGTATTGTCGAGCGCTATATTAGCGATGAAACGATGCAAAAGATCGCCGCGGAAAACAATCTCGCAGAAACGGCGTTTGTAAAGCCAAGGGGCGGCGAATTTGATTTGCGCTGGTTCACGCCGGAGGTCGAGATCGACCTGTGCGGACACGCCACTCTCGCGGCCGCGTTTATTCTCTCTACTATTATAAACCCTACGCTTACTATGATGCGCTTTCATACACAAAGCGGCGTCTTGACCGTAAATAAAAAGCAAGACCTGTTCGAAATGAACTTCCCCGCGCGTATGCCGGTTCAAGTCCCCGTCACGGAATTGATGGAGCAGTCCTTAGGCGTCTCCGTGACAGAGGCTCATATGTCGAGGGATTTATTGATGCTCGTCAAGAGCGAAGAAGCGGTTCGGACGCTTGCGCCAAACCTTGCTTTGCTCGCGCAGATTCCCGGCTGCTTTGCCGCCATCGTCACCGCAAAAGGAACGGAATGCGATTTTGTATCACGCTTTTTTGCTCCAAACGCGGGGATTCCCGAAGACCCTGTGACAGGCTCGTCTCATTCTACTCTCATTCCGTTTTGGGCAGAACGCTTGCAAAAGAGAACGATGCTGGCCAGGCAGCTATCAAAGCGCGGCGGAACCCTTTACTGCGCGCACAATGGCGAGCGCGTCGCAATATCAGGTCACGCCGCACTGTATCTTTCCGGCGAGATTCTATAGATTCGGCCTAATATTTCCCTACTGCTGCTCGCTCACATACATCGACAGCCTCGATTGCAGCGTCTTTGCCGTCTCCTCTGCGCTCTTTTGGCCCTTCAGGAACGGGTCGAGCTCCTCTTGCGCCATGTCCAGCACGGTCGTATCGTAGCTAAGGAACGTATCCACCTGGCTCAATACGGCTTCGAGCTTGTCCGCGTCCGCTTGCGAAAATTGGTTGTCGATGTACTTTTGCCAATACGGATCGTTTTCGCGCACGGGGCCGCCGCCGGCCATGCGCTGTTGAACCGCTTGCTGGCGCAGTATGATATCCGCCTCGCGCAGATAGGTTTTTACCATCCTTTCGCTTGCCCGAAGGTTAACGGGACATCCGTAGCTGCCGTATTCGGAAGCCTGCATAGCCTCGCTTATGAGGAATTTCAGGAACTGCCACGCGGCATCCTTGTTCTGGCTCGCGCGGTTTATACCGTAGATGCTGTTCGAAACAAAGCCTTTCGCGTTTGGAAGCCGGAGGCTCGGCGGGAAGCGCAGCTCAAAATCCTGGCCGTACTGTTGTTTAAATTGCATGGCCGAGGAGTAGTCGTAGACGTCGTCCAAATTAAACGCGTATTTTGTGTCGTCCATGACGATGGGCATCGCCATCGAGGAATCGCTCGTACCGAAATAGATCATGCCTCCGGATTCGCTTTCGGGCGGCGGCAGCGTTTTAAACAGCTCGTCGGCTTTCTTTATATTGTCCAATAGACCTATGAATTCCGGCGAATCCACAGAAATATTGCCCGCGCCGTCCGTAAACTGAGCGATATTGGAGCTCAGGAGCGTTTGAAAGAGCGCGGAAGCGTCTCGCATTGGAATTTCCTCGGGCGTTAGCGCAAAGAGCTTGCCAAAGAATTCGGCGGCCGTGAGCTCCTGCTGCGCAAACGCGCCCTTCCTGCCGGGCATAACGGCAACATTGAAGGTCGTAGGCAGCGCGAATAGCTTGCCGTCCTGCTTCATCGCGTTCAGCACGTTTTGGCGGTAATCCTCCAAATTGAACTCCGGGTCGCCTTCCATGTAGGGCAATAAATCCTCCAATATATTCTTGCGCCCGTAGGATTCGTACGGCAAGCCCGAAAGCATGAGTATATCCGCCGCGTTGCCGCCGACGATCTCGGTATTCACGCGCTGTACGAGCTGCGAGAAGTCCACGTCGCCCTGCTGCATTTGCTGCATCTCGTCCTCCGGGATCATCTCTTTAAACTTCACGCGATAGCCGGGATTCGCGGCGTGGAAGGCGCTCGCCAAAGCCGTTAGCGCCGAGTCCTCGTATAAAACGGAAACGGAAATCCCCTGCACTGGCGGTACGTTCGCGGCGTCCGTAAGCGCGATGCGCACGAGCTTGGGCTTATCCCCCGCCACATCTTCCTCGTTTACCAGGCCGGAAAGCTCCTCCATTGTCACGTCGGGGTTATCCTCGAACGCCGCCTCCATCTTGGAAAGCGCCTCCTCCCGCGCGGCTAGCGTACGCTCGCGGTCCGTCTCCTCGGACAAAAGGCAGTAAACCGTATCGTCCTTGCCAACGACGAGATTGCTCATCCAGGCCAAAGGGCTCATGACGGAGAAATCCGACAGCTCCATCAGCGTAGACTTCGAGCCGTCCTCGCCGATGCCGACGACCTTGCGGCCGAATCGCGCGTAAAGCTTCTTGTCCAGCGGGTTATAAGCGATGCTCTCGGGATATTCAGAACTGCTCGCGCCCCATTTTTCCGCTCCGGTGACCGGGTTGTAACAGCGTAAGGCGATAGTTCCGTTATCGTCGTAGCTGAGCTCGCATACGTTGCCCTCGTCCATGATCGTAAGGTTGCTCATGCCCATCTGCTGGTTTTCAATAGTTTTCAAGTGTTCGCCGGCCGCCAAGTCGTATATATTGGTTTGTGCCAGCGTTGTTTCGTAGACCAGCCCCGCGTCCGCGTC
>DBDD01000063.1:3677-4935 GCA_002293365.1 Christensenella sp. UBA941
TTTCTCAAGCTTTACGCTCGAAATCTCCTTTCCATCGGCAGAAAAGTGCTTTACTACGGTATTATCACCGCTTTCGTGGACGTAATAATCGCCGCTTACGCCTAAGCTGTATATTCTAAAGACAGAGTTGGAGCTATCGGCGCTAAGCTCGACAGTGCTGGAAACATTCCCCTCATCATCAAGCCGGAACATAAGGGCGACGCCTTCCGGCGTATTGGCAATGCCAGCGATCGTGCCGTCCTCGAGCGCGCGCAATTCATTTATATGTTGAAACGCCGATATATCAAGCGCTTGCTCGGCGTAGACTCCGCCTTGCGCCGCTATTGTAGCGTTGGAATCCGGCGCCGACTCGCCGCCGTCTTCCTGCGGCGCCTGACATGCGGCGAAGAGAAGGCAGGCGAACGCTAACATGAGCGCAATGGACGTTTTAATCGATTTTGACTGCATTAAACGAGTTACTCCTTTGAATTCAGAATAATAATTTGCAAACATCCTTAGTAGCATTTGCGGTTTCCTATGCCGAGTTTTATCGGCCACATGTGTTCGTTTCCCTAATTATATGCGTTTTTTTGTACCACACAATGTATCCAGCCGCCGAAAAAACAGAGAATAAAGCTGTCCACGACCAAGCGTCGATCAAATTACCAACAAATACTGCGGACAACAAAAAATTGTGCAAAAAATGCATCCAAACCGGTATGAGCAGATTATTACAGCGCCTTTGACAAATGCCGATCATGACCGAAAACGCTATGATCGACACCATAAATGCGACGATATATCTTAGAAGATCCGTGCCGCTATAGCCGGATAGCAGGAACCAAAACGGCGAATGAAAAAAGCCCCAAATAATACCGGTGAAAACCGAAGCCCTGATAACGCTACTGTTTTTTTCGAGAGACGGCTGTAAGAAACCGCGCCACCCTGTTTCCTCTCCCATTGGACCCTTCGGTAATAACCAAAGACCACTTATTATTAAGGATTGCGGTGCTAAATTAAACATGCTACAAAAAGCCTCGCCTTTTGATAACGAGATAGCGCCGACAGTGCCGATTATCACAAGAATCTGCACGGCTGTAGTGCATATTATCAAACCCCAGTTGAGGCGATCCCTGAAGGCGTTTTTATAAAAGCTCTTAATGGTGCTTCCCGGAAACAGTCGTTTTCGTAGAATCAACACTGCGACGGTGGGCATCCACGCAGCCACGATAGTAACAATATGCATGGTAAGCTCTTCGCTTGGCATCATCCCCGTTTG
>DBDD01000165.1:0-593 GCA_002293365.1 Christensenella sp. UBA941
TAAAACGAGCAATACCATCATAGACAGCGAGTTCACATAAAAAACAAATGCGCCTATGATGAGCGTCACAACAACAGCGACGATAAGCGGAGCCGTTCGCTTTTTTCCGCTTTTAGGCTTTAATCCGCCAATACCCGAGAGTAGTTCAAGTATGCCGGCCACTAACAGCAGAGCGGGGGATAGCCTTTCCGGAAAATTATAACTCAGGTCCCCATACTCGATTCCCCGCATTATTCCATGAAACGTTAATAAACCGAAATAAATAGCCATTAATCCGCCGCCTACAATCAGCAGCATAGACGCGATTTTTCTGTTCATTTCAAATCCCCTTTATACAACCGCTCAAACTGTCGGCTCAAATTCAATAAGTAGCAGCGATCCGTCTTCGCCGCTCTTGGAGATCGCATAGTATTTTTGCGTACCGTATTCGTCCGAATATGTGACGCCCCGGTGGGGGATAACCCCTTGCTCCATCCATGTGACAACAAACGGTTTCTCGGGTGAAAGCTCCGATAACGAATGCAGTGTATTACTTTCATAAAACACAATGTTTTCTGCTTCTTCCCGGTATCCGACTTCGATAAATGCAAAAT
>DBDD01000165.1:773-2857 GCA_002293365.1 Christensenella sp. UBA941
GGTTGGTTGTGATGCGGGGGCGGAAGGCTGTACCTGTGCAGCGCCGCATCCAACCAGCAGCATAACGCACAGCAACGCGGCCCATATAGTGTTCAAACGCTTCATATCCATTACTCCTTGTTTAACTTGTCGTTTTGCATGAGCCCGTCTATGATATCCGTAAAGCAGCGTATCTCCGCGCGGAATTTTTCCCGCAGCCGCTCTAAATCTCTGAACTCGGAGGCTTTCGTGCTGACCTCGAATAAGTCCTTGCCGTTGTTTATCGCTATATGCACCCGGCTGCCATCAACGCGCGTATACAGCCGACCGCCCGGGATCTTTTTTTCTTTTTCATGGGGCAGGCTTTCAGGGAGTCGTCTGCCAAAATCGCAGACCAGCCACGGCCCCCGGAAGATATCGGTCTCGGTTTTCGTTTCGTCGCCTTTGTCGTCTCTTTTCGTCTCCACTTGGATCAGCCTTACATCGCTGAACTGAATATCCAGCCCTTTGTATGTTCCCTTTACATAGTCGCCGCCCTCTATTCTGTCCCAGCCTCTTACCAGACTCGCGCCCCTTATGAGGCCGTCGGAAATGTGGCCGTTGACGCTGTACATTTCCATCGCAAAGAACTCCTCCAGCACGGCTCGGACAATATTTTCGCTGACCATATTTTTAAGCCGGATTTTGTGGCCTAACCCTAAGAACAGCAACACAACGCCGCCAAGCCCCAGGATTATCAAAATTCCAAGGGTTGCGACTCCCGCTATAGCGGATATTAAGCAGATGAGTACCAACGCCGCGCCCGCTATCAAGGTGTAGCGAGCTTTGCGCCCCAGCTTTTCTATTTGGATCGCAATGTCAGAATCGTTTATGTTAGCCATAAGCTAATTTCCCCCTTCACCGAATAGATACCTGTTTTTGAGTAGCTCATCCGCTATGCTTGTGATGTAGCTGAGCTCGCTTTTCATGCGCGCTCTGAGCGCCTCAAGGTTTGCGCCGTCATTCTTTTGTAACTCAAAAGAGTCTTTCCCCGTATAGCAAAGGATGTGAACGCGGTTGTCGATAAAGCTTAAATACGTTCGCGTGTTTGCGGTGTCGTCCGCGCGCAGGATAAACTCCATAAAGTGAGGGGTCAGGATATAAAAGGCGCTGTGCGGGTCTGTTGTTCGTATCTGAAAGCGCCTGTTGAATTCGTCGTTGTCTGTGTCTACGTCGCTCTGTCGCTCCTTGCGGTCGCCCAGGATCATCTTTTCTATCTTTCCGGTGCGCTCGGCGTTCTCGATCAGGCGCAATGCGCCGGGGACCTCGCGCCCCAGTTCCATAACAAGCCATTGGCCCTTGAACCTTTCGGTGTATCTGGTTTGCGTGTTGCCCTTGTCGTCTGTGGTTTCCGTCTTTTCTTCCAGATCAATATCGCTGAACTGTATGTTGCAGCCCTTGTATTTGGCGGTGACAAAATCTGAGCCGCTGACCCAATTCCAGTTAAAGATGACATTGGCCTCGTAGACAAGCTTATCCGGCAGACGGCCTTTGGCGTTGTAGTTGCACTCATCAAACACGCGGGATATTATATCCTTTGTGATATTGCCGGCCAGAAGTGTCTTCGCGTTGCTTGACGCGCCCGAGGCCATAATGGTGAAGATCAGCGTCGGGATCACAGCCAAAAAGCCGAAAACCACATACTCCACAGTGAAAAAAATGAACATGCAGGCACCGGATACAGCGGCGAGGATTCCCGCAAAGCGGGCCTTGCCGTTCAGCGCTGAAAGCTTTGCCGAAAGCTCGGCGTCACCCATGCGATACTTGGCAGCCTCTTCTTTTGACAGTGATAAATCCACGCCGCATAACGGGCATTTGTCATGCCTTGCAGGGCTATACTTTTCCGGGTCGTAGCGGTCGCCGCAGGCGAGGCAGGGAATTAACCGCGCCGTCGCATACTTATTAGTTGCTTTTTTGATGATTCCCATTCCAATCCTCCCGTCATTCCTCTGTGATACTGTGCTATCGTTCCGCGGCGTCGCCAAGCGGCACAATGCCGGCTGCCTCCAGCACCGCCGAGCCCTCCGGTGAAATACATAAGTACCTACATCCGTCCGTACATCCGT
>DBDD01000256.1 GCA_002293365.1 Christensenella sp. UBA941
TAAAGCCAAAAACACTTGATATCAAGGAAGCTGTGGACGTTATCGTCGTAGGAGGAGGTCCGGCCGGTATAGGCGCCGCGATTTCGGCGGCGCGCGGCGGCGCGAAAACCCTTCTATTGGAACGCACCGGCACGCTCGGCGGTCAAATGAGCGTATCGGGCCCTCCCGGATTCGCGTACGCCCGCCTGTTTAATCCCCGCGGCGAGCGCGACGTCGGCGGCATCGTGGAGGAAACCTACCAGCGCTTGTACAAGAGCGGCCACGCTTTGCCGCATCTGCGCTACCCCGTGCGCGATAAGGCGGGCTACAGCTTCTCCTATGTCGATCCCGACTGGTGGACGATGCTCATCTTCGATATGATGGATGAAGAGAAGATCGATTTGTTGCTGGATACCCTCGTCGTCGGCGCGATCATGGAGGGCGGCGCTATTTGCGGCGTCACGGTTGAAAACGCCAACGGCCGCGTGGATATCCGCGGAAGAACCGTTATCGACTGTACCGGGGAAGCGTACTTGGCCATGTTTGCCGGCTGTGAAACCGAGTGCGTAAGCGTGGAGGACGTACAGCCGCATACGCTGTCGTTTACCGTAGACGGAGTGGACTGGGAGGCACTGCTTCAATATATCCGCACGCATCCCGAACAGTTTTCCTTCAAGCAATTCCTTTTCCCGTACGAAGGCTCCAATACCCGCGAGGACGTCGTACGGATGTACGAAAAGTGCTATGACATAACGGAACTGGGTGAGATTATGGGCTTTTACGAGCTGCGGGATATCGCCCTCGCCAACGGCGACTGGCATCCATATTCCGGCGCGGGATTTTTCCTAACGCCAAGGGAGGGCGGCCATATTCAGGCCCACTTCCAGCATTCTTCCCAGGTCGATAAAGCGCTGCCCACCGACGCCTGGCAGATTACGGAATGTATCCGCGAATGCCGCCGCCAGAATTCTATCGCCTGGCGCTTCTTCAAGAACTACGTTCCGGGCTTTAAGAACGCCTATATCAGCCGCGTCTGCACAGAGCTAAGGCTGCGCGAGGGCCCGCGCGTAGTCGGCGAATACGTGCTAACTCGCGACGACGTGGAAGCGGCCCAAAAATTCCCGGATTCCATTGGGCGGTCGTCCTTCAAGGCAGGCGGTTACCATGTGGCCTCCATGGACACCTTGAACGCGGTAGCATCATTGGGTACGGACAACGCGCCGGTTTCCAACGTAAACGTAAAGAGCGACATCGCATTCCCGAAGGACGGGGGCTCGTACGATATCCCCTACCGCTGCCTGGTTCCGCTTAAAATCGAAAACCTTTTGGTCGCCGGAAAATGCGTTTCCACAGACCGCCCGGCATACCTTCGCTATTTGCATCAGACGATGGTTACGGGCCAAGCGGCCGGCGCGGCCGCGGCTTTGAGCGTAAAGAAGGGCGTAACGCCACGCAAGCTGACCGAGAACATAAAGGAACTACAGGATATCCTTTTGGCGCAAGGCGTCGTACTATAAACCGCACCACAAAAACAAGCTCCGCCGGCGCTGCCGGCGGAGCTTGTTTTTTCTGTCGATGGGGGGCTGCGCCCCTACTTCTTCTTTTTGACCACCTCGACGATTCCCTCGTCGCCGTTCACATAAACATAATCGCCCGTTTCAATTACTTCGACCGGATCCCTGTCAAAGTCGGTGATTGTGGGCACTTTCATAATCATCGCCGCGAGCACCGTTAAGGAAAAGCCTTGCCTATAGATAAACGCCGCCGGATTCGTATTGTAGCGTCTGGTCGCTCCATACGCGTTGAAGCCGCCGGAGCCCCGGGGCTCGGGAAAAACCAGTACCTTGCCTTTAAACGGTATTTCGTACAGCGGGTGGTTTCGCTCCGTAACAAAGCCCAGCTTTTCATTCACGCAGCCCCAGCCCATCAAAGGCATCTTGGATGTGAGCGCTTCCCCCTCGGCGCGGCCTCCGATAATCTTCCGGCCCTTAAGCACGATCCTGACTTCCGTATCCGCCATAGTTCATCTACCTCCATCCGCCTTGCCACTTTCCCGTAACAGCGGCATCAATGCAGTCCTCGGTGGTTCCATACCAGGTATCCAGCGCTCTGGGGTAAACGTGGCCCGTCATATAGTAATTCTGCTTCGCGGCGTCCGTCGCCATAACCGAGGCCGGCGGCATCTCGCCGCGCAATATGCCCGGACACGCGCCGGACATCAGGATACCGCCCGCTCTTTCGATAGTCGCCGCGTAGCCCATCCGCTCGGCTACCTGATACGATATTGGATTCGTCATAACCCACAGCGCGGATTTGCACTTTTTCCCGTCCAGAAGCCTTGCTACCTTTTGGATTTCCTGAATATTATAATGCGGGCACCCTAAAAAGACAAAATCGACGTTTTCGTTCGACGCGTAATTGAGCATATCGTATATTCTCTTCAAGTCGCCCCGCCCGATGCCGATTTTATGTTTGCACGACGTTTTATTGAAAGCCGCTTCCAGCGTAGGGGCTTCGGGCGTCAACCCCGGCACATGGTACATGCGCACCTGTCCGCCGGTATTGAGGCCGGAGTTCATCTTTACAATCTGGCTCCATGTCGGCTTGCCTATATTCGTTATCGCTGGAACCTGTATGCCGACAGCTTCGCCAACAGCCCATCCGAATAGATCGTAATCCATGTCCGTTTCGAGCTTCGTTTCGCATTCCACGAGTATCGTGGCGACTCTGTTTTCGCTAAGATGCATATCGTATGCCGGAATTTTGCCCAAATACGCGGACTGAAAGCAGCCGTCGTGGTTTGCTCTCGCGCCTAAAATCGCGTTTGCCCACGGAACGGCGGAGCTTTCGCCCCAAGAGCAGTGCTGCCCGGCAGTCGGTAGATAAGAGCTCACCAGATAATACGTGCACGAAAGAATCGGAACCATGCCCATTTGTATTAAAGGCTTAATGTTTTCCAGACATTTCTTATGATGTTCGGGATCGCTGCTCGGATATGTGCCGCAATTTTGCCAGCCGTCGACGATAAACGCCGGTTCTATCGGCTTATTGCCGATAGTAGGAACCTTGAACTTCTCTCCCCGCGCCGCGAGTTCTTTTATCTCCGTAAGAGTAATTTCATAATCGGAAACCCATGTCGTCTTTAATCCGGGATGAATATCGACTGTGCCGTCGATATCGACAAGCCTCTGTGCGCCGGCGGCTTCGCCGTAGTCGACCAGGAATTTCATGCATTTCTGAGCGATATAGCCTTTAGAGCCGTCCAGTATCCTCTTCTCGCCGTCGTTTAAATACATAAAAAACACCCCGTCTCAATTCGTTTCATCGACGATGAACGTGAAGAACTTTACTTGCTGAACCGAGTATTGTGATAATTATATGAAGAAAAGAAAGCCCCTTCAATCTGTTTTTTCTATAACAAGTATTATAAAAAACTATTAAATCGAGCTATTATTTTTGGCAATACGACATATTTCGAAAACGGATTGTATTTAGCTAAACAGCATGGTAATTTAGTTCATATACGGCAAGAATTAATCAGCACAACTTTAAACATTTCGTGGAATCACATTATAAATGAGGAGGTTACAAGATGAAAAAATCAAAGGTTACGATCGCTATTCTTCTTGTTCTGACGCTATTATGCGGCTGTACGCAAGTTGGATCCAGCGCACCGGTAGCGCCCGCCCCCGTCGCCCCGGCAGCGCCC
>DBDD01000273.1 GCA_002293365.1 Christensenella sp. UBA941
TTACGCCCGCTCCCGCGCCGGCCGCTCCGGCGGAGCCCGCCGCGCCGGCAGTGGAACCGGTAACGATCAACGTATTTTCAAATCTGCCCGACCGTTCGAGCGGGCAAGGCCTCGTTGAACAACTGCTTATCGACGCGTATATCTCGGAAAATCCCCACGTTACAATCAACATCGAAACCCTTGACGACGAAAGCTATAAGACGAAGTTCAAGGCCTATGCCGCCGGCACTGAAATGCCCGATTTCGTAAGCGGATGGGGCCAGCCGTCCTTTCTGGACGAAGTTATCGACGCGGGGCTTTTAGCCGAGCTCAACCCCGCCGATTACGCCTCTTACGGTTTCGTGGAAGGCTCGCTGGACGGCTTTTCAAAGGATGGAAAGCTGTATGGGCTGGCTAGGAACACGGACGTAATGGGCTTCTTCTATAATAAAGCGATTTTTGACGAACACGGCTGGACAGTGCCGCAAACCTTCGCCGAGCTCGTAACGCTCGCCGGCCAAATCAGAGACGCGGGGCTTCAGCCTGTATCGACGTCCGGCGCGGACGGCTGGCCGCTGAATATCCTATTGACAGGGCTTTATGCCAAGTTGTACGGCCCTGGCGTTTTGGATAAACAGCTCGAATTCATCGCGAATAAAAACTGGAACGACCCCGTGATGCTGCAAGCGGCCACCCTTTTCCAGGAGGCGGCCCAAGCGGGGCTCTTTGCAAACGGTTTCGAAACCGCGGACTATGGTACCGCGCAAAGCTTGTTTACAAGCGGGCAGGCCGCGATGTATTATATGGGTAGCTGGGAGACGGGTATGGCCGTTAACCCGGATATTCCAGAGGACATCCGCGCAAATCTCCGCGTATTCGCGCTGCCGGCAGTTGAAGGCGGCAACGGCGCGGTTACCGATATTTCGGCTTGGAACGGCGGCGGATACTTCGTAACGGCAAACAGCAAGGTGAAAGACGAAGCGCTTAAGCTTCTCGACTATTTCTTCAGGCCCGAAAACTGGAACAGGCTTACGTGGGAAAACAACGTCTGCATGTCCGCGCAGGATTTCTCACAGTATCAGACCGGTGAAGAGACGCCGGTACAGCTCGAATATATCGATATTTTCACGGGCGCGAGCTCCGTCACAGGCAACTCTATGAACGATCTCGGAACGTCCGACTTCAAAACGAAGAGCGAAAGGCTCGTAGTCGAGCTCGCCATAGGTTCGCTCACACCGGAGGAGTTCCTTCAGGAAATGAGCGCCGCAAGCTAATTCAAATTGCGATCGTAGGGGCGGCTGCAAACGGCCGCCTCTACATACATATCAGACGTTCCATGCTTTGGAGGTGACGCTTTTTGAACAAGCTATACAGCAACAAAGCGATTATCGCGATATTGGTCGCGCCCGGGCTTCTTATGTTCCTGTTTGCCGTGTTGGCGCCGATCTGCCTAAGCGTCTACTATTCCTTGACGGACTATTCCGGCTTGGGTTCGTTCGATATGATCGGCATGGCAAACTATCAAGAACTAATCAAGGACGAAACCTTCTGGCTTTCGCTGCGCAATTCGGCTTTGCTTGCCGTCGGGTTTATCGTAATACAGCATCCCATCGCTATCTTGACCGCCGTAGTCTTGGATAAGCTCCAATCAAAGGCCGAAGGGCTCCTGCGCACGATATACTTTATCCCCAACGTCATTTCCGTCGCGATCATAGCGTATCTGTGGCGGTTTGTATTCAACCCGAACTTCGGCCTTCTCAATAATCTCATCAAGTCCTTTGGCGGCGAGGGCGGCATAAACTGGCTCGGTTCCGGCTACGCTATATGGTCGGTGCTGATAGTGTTGATTTGGCACGGCTTTGGCTGGGGTATGCTCATCTACTACGCCGGAGTAAAGGGTATCGATCCTGCGCTATACGAAGCGGCGTATCTCGACGGCTGCGATGAAAAGCGCGCCTTATGGCATATCACGCTGCCAATGATGAAGCCCGTAATACAAGTCAACGTTACGCTTGCGATTATCTCGGCGCTAAAGCAAATGGAGACGGTATATCTCTTGACTAGGGGAGGCCCCGGCAACGAATCGCAATTCATGGCCAACTACTTATACGAGCAGGCGTTTCGCTCCTTCCGGTACGGCTACGGCAACGCCATCAGCGTCGTGTTCATCATAATCTGCCTGTTGGCGACGCTTATAATGAACCGCGTGTTCAGAGAGAGAAAGGCATAGGAGGCGGCGCGTGATGAATAAAAAGAAGAAATTGACGCCCGGCAGGATCGTCCTGATCCTCTTCCTTATAATCGTGGCGGTCGTTCAGCTATTCCCTCTCGTTTGGCTGATTAACTTTTCCTTCGCGTCCAATACCGAAATATTCGCGTCGTCGTCGCTTTTGATAATTCCCGAGGAATTCAAGATCGACAACTACATAAAGGCCTTTACGGACGGCAACTTTTTGCACTACCTGTTCAACAGCCTGCTCGTGAATACATTGGCGGTTTTGATCGTGCTCGGGATTTCGATTCTTTCGGCGTTCGCGTGTATGCGAATGCGATGGAAGCTATCGGGGCTAGTACGCACAATTTTACTGCTTGGCATGATGATCCCAATCCACGCGACGCTGCTTCCAAACTATATCATATTCGACAGCCTGAAAATAACGGATACGCTTTGGGCGCTATTAATACCCTACGTGGCGTTCTCGCTGCCGCAAGGCGTATTCCTAACTAGCGGGTTCATAAGCTCATTGCCCTACGAGATCGAGGAGGCGGCCGTAATAGACGGCTGCGGCATATTCCGTATGATCACGAGGATCGTAACGCCCATGCTTAAAGCGCCGCTTGTAACGGTCGCGATCATGACATACCTCAACAATTGGAACGAGTTCATGATGGCGATGACGTATCTTCGCAGCCCGACGTGGAAGACGCTTCCCTTCTCCGTGCTTGAATTTACAGGCCAATATATCTCGAATTACGGCGCGCAGTTTGCCGTAATGGCGCTTACCGCCATTCCAGCCGTCGTCGCGTACATAATCTTAAACAAGCACATTACAAAGGGCGTCGCGCTGGGCGCGGTCAAGGGTTAATTCAAGGTTTGGTGCCGAAATGAAAATGAAGTCGCTCGCCGTACAGCACAAGATCATTTTGATGATCTATCTCATCGTGTTTCCGGTGCTGATCCTAACGAGCGGCGCGATATTCTACGGCAGCTATACGGCCTCCATGAACGATGCGGCAAACCAATACCGCTCCGTGCTAAATACGATCGGTTCGAGTATCGACGCGGTCGAGCGCGATATAAAGGATATTTCGATCTATTTCAGTATCAATGAGGACATTTACGATCTGTTGAACGCCAAAACGACGGAGAGTATCTCCGAAGACCCGCTGTTTTGGAACAACTTCGCGCCCCGTGAGATCATTTTAGACATGCTCGCGATAAAGAGCCATATGCTCACGGTCATTCTGTATCCCGAAAACGGCCTCGCGCCGTTTTACGTGAGCCACGACGCGAGCGTTCACAATACCGATATAAACGCAATACGCCGCCTGCCCGTCTACGAGCGCACGCTCGCCGCGCGCGGCGACAACGTCCTCAGCCGGGCAAACGCCGGGGAGCAAGGCCTGTTCCTTATAAACCGGACGGATAAAATCGTATTTACCAGGGAGCTTTTCGACCTTTCAAAAAGAAATAAGCTCGGATTCCTCGGGATAACCATTGCGGTCGAATGGTACGAGCGCATTTGCCGCGACGCAATGGTACACGAAAACGAAGCGATCCTTATACTTAGCGCGGACGGAACCGAAATAGCCCGTACGGGCGAAATAAGCGAGGAGGCCGCCGCAAGCCTCCGGGCGGGGCTTGTCAGGCCCGAAGGCGACATGCCCGTGCGTTTAGGAGAATGGTACGTTTTTTCCAAGTCGAGCGCAGACGGGCAGAAGAATCTTTATTATCTCGCAAACGCCCAAAACTGGTCGCAATGGATTACGCGCGGCCTCGCGCTGCCCGTTGCGCTGGCGCTGACGCTTTTGGTATGCCTGTGGCCGATTTCCGTTCTGGCGTCGCGTATTATCGCGCGCCCGCTCCGAAAGCTCTACGCCTCCATGCAAAAGTTTAAGGAGGGCGACTTTTTCCAGCAGGTACAGAATGACGGCGACGACGAAATAGCCGAGCTTTCCCGCGAGTTCAACCGCATGGTGAACGACCTTCGCGAGCTGATCGAGCGCAATTACGTCATGGCCTTGCACGAACGCGAAAGCGAGCTAAACGCGCTTGCAGCGCAGATAAACCCGCACTTCCTCTACAACGCGCTGGATTCCCTCTATTGGCAGGCGTCCGACTTCGGCGCGGATAAGCTTGCGGAGGATATCCTGGCGATGAGCGAGCTGTTCCGGCTGCTTTTAAGCTCTGGAGACAGCGACGTTTACGTAGAACGGGAGCTCTCGATTATTACGCATTATCTGCACATCCAGAAGATGCGTTTCTCCAAAAAGTTCGACTATGAAGTCGATGTGGACGAAACGCTGCTACAGCAAAAAATACCGAAGCTGATTTTGCAGCCGTTTGTCGAGAACGCTATCGTGCATGGACTTGAGCGGAAGGATACGTGGGGCTACGTAAAGGTCGGCGGCAAAATTGAAGACGGCCGGATGGTGTTTACGATAGAGGACAGCGGCGCGGGTATGTCCCGCGAGACGCTGGACGGTATATTTGCTCAAGGCGGCGACAAAAATTCTTCGAGCCACCGCTTGGGACGCTACGCGATCCGCAACGTTAAGGAGCGCATCGCCTTGAAGTATAATGCCGAGGGCACTCTTGAGGTCAGCAGCGAGCTTGGAGTGGGTTCGCGCGTGCGAATATCGCTGCCGCTGAACCCGCCGGGCGAACCGCCCGAGGATAAAGACGGAGGTGGAAGCATTGCCTGATATAAAGCTGCTTATCGCCGAGGACGAGGATAGCGTCCGCAACAGTATGAAGAACTTTATAAGTGCGAAGGCCGATTTAGTCTCCGAAGTATTTCTGGCCGCCAACGGACAGGAGGCGATCGACGCGATCTTCCGCCATCGCCCGCATATCATGCTTTTGGATATTCAGATGCCCCTTAAAGACGGGCTTACCGTCATGGAAGAGGCGACGGCTGCGGGTGTATGCCCCAAAACGATCATCATGAGCGGCCATGACGACTTCGAGTACGCCCGCAAGGCGCTCCGGTTTAACGCCGTGGACTATCTCCTAAAGCCTTGCCGTTCTACGGAGATATTGGAGCGTATCCGGCTTGTCGCGTCCGGCGTGCTTGGCGGCGCGCCCGAAAGCAAGCCGGTGCGTTCCTCCGGAAACGCGACGGTAGACGCCGCGAGCGCCTATATGGAGGAACACTATCACGAGGATTTGACGCTCCCGCATGTCGCGGAGCAAATAGGTATAAGCCCGGGCTATCTCTCCACGTTGTTTTCCCGCGCGTTTGGCTGGGGCTTCGCGGATCATTTGAACCATATCCGCATCGAGCGCGCCTGCGATTACTATTACGACAACAGGATCAAGACCTATGAAGTAGCGTTAAAGGTCGGCTTTAAGGACGAGAAGTATTTCTCGAATGTGTTTAAACGCATTAAGGGCAAAAGCCCGTCAGAATACCGAAAAACGATAGGAGAAGCTCAATATGACAAAACGGTATAATTTCCCGGAGGGGTTTCTTTGGGGCTCGGCGTCCGCGTCGTACCAAATCGAGGGCGCGGCGTTCGAGGGCGGCAAGGGCGAGAGCATTTGGGATCGCTTTGTGCAAACGCCCGGCAATATCGACGACGGCTGTACCGGCGGCGTCTCCTGCGATTTTTATCATCGCTACGAGGAAGACATAGCCATAATGAAGCGGCTCGGGCTGCGCGTTTATCGAATGTCCGTAAGCTGGCCGCGCATAATGCCAAAGGGGACGGGCGAGGTAAACCGCGAGGGCGTAGAGTTCTATAGAAAGGTATTGCAATGCCTGCGCGATAACGGCGTAAAGTCCTGTTTAACGATTTATCACTGGGACTTGCCGCAGGCGCTTCAAAACCGCGGCGGCTGGGCAAATCGCGAAATAGTAGGTTGGTTTGAGGAATACGCGAAGGTGCTCTACGCCGAGCTTGGCGACCTAGTCGATATATGGATCACGATCAACGAGCCGATTATAGCGGCGATGAACGGGCATTGGATCGGAGAGCACGCCCCGGGCCATCACGACTACAGTCATGCGCTGCTTGTGGCGCATCATCTGCTTATGGCGCATGGCGCGGCGGTAAAGGCGTACCGGAAAACAGGGCTGAAAGCCGATATTGGCTGCTCTATGAATATGCAAATGGAGTATCCGTTTATCCCGGACGACGAACGCGACGTTGAGGCGGCAAAAATCATGATGGCGCATCAGAACGAGTTTTACCTGGACGCGATATTTAAAAGGCGCTATCCCGCCGAATATTTCGAGATACTACAATCGCGCGGCGTCGTATTGCCCGAAGTATTAGAGGGCGATATGGAGCTAATCGGCCAAAAGATCGATTTTTTAGGGATCAATACGTACTTTGCGGAATACGTGAAATACGACGCCGCCCGCTGGCCCGTTTTCGCGGCGGCGGAAAAGACGGGGCGGGAAGCCACGGACGCAAAATGGGAGCTCTGCCCGGACGGCTTCCGCGCGCTGCTCGAATGGGTTCAAAAGAACTACGCGCCCGATAAGATCATAATAACCGAGAACGGCGCGGCGTGTAACGACTGGGTAAAGCAAAACGGCAAGGTCGAGGATCCCAACCGCCGCGAATACCTGGAACGCTATCTGGCCGAGGTCGCGGGCGCGATAGAGAGGGGCATAAATATCGCCGGCTACTTCTATTGGTGCTTTACCGATAATTTTGAATGGGCGCGGGGCTATACTGTGCGCTTCGGCATCGTGCACATAGACTATAAAACGCAAAAGCGCACTATTAAGGAAAGCGCGTATTGGCTGGCCGAGGTAATAAAAAACGGCGGCTATAGCCTATGATACAAAACCCGATACTGCCCGGGTTCAACCCCGATCCATGTATAACGAGGCGCGGCGGCGACGGCCGCAAATGGATATCATGCTTGGAATGGGAGTTTCGAGAAGGCTACGAGCAGCCCGGCGTTATCTGCCTGGTCGAATACGATCCGAAAAAAAAGAAAATCATCGGCCTCCCCAAGCGCATTTGGCGGGGCGGGAGCGACAGGGGCTGTATCGAGGGGCCGCATATCTTCAAGCGCAACGGTTTCTACTATATCATGTGCGCCGAGGGCGGCACGGGCTACGGTCATTGCGTCACGGTAGGGAGAGCCAATAATATTTGGGGCCCGTACGAGAGCGATCCGGAGAACCCGATTCTTACGTCCTGCGAAACCGGTTTTTACGGGCGGCGCGACACCGGCTTTTTAAAGCCGCAATGCTTCAGCCCGGGCGTGAAGCTGCAAAAGGCGGGGCATGGCAGTATAGTGGAGACGCCGCTTGGAGAGGTATACATGGTTCACCACTGCGGCAGGCCTTTTTTGCCGGAGCTTCGCTGTACGCTCGGACGCGAAACGGCTATACAGCGAATGTATTGGACGGATGGCGGCTGGCTGCGTTTAAAGGGCGGCGGGAATATCGCCGGGGAGTTCGCCGAGCCGAGCAAGCTTCCGGAATACAAATTCACGGCGGACGAACAGGACGGCTTCAATACGGATAAAATCCCGCTAGGCTGGTACGCGCCGAGGGCCTTGCCGGAGAGCTTTGCCGCCGTTACCGGGCAAAACGCCTTCCGCCTGCGCGGGCAGGAGTCGCTTTCGTCGCTGAACCGCGCGAGTTTACTAGCGCGAAAGCTTACTTCGCTTAGGGCGCAGTTTACAGTGAAAATGGAATTTGAACCGGAAATATACCAGCATTACGCCGGGATCGCGCTGTATTATGACAACATGAACTATATCATGCTGCGAAAATACTGGAGCGATTCTTTGAATAGCCTCGCGCTTGGCGTCATGCGGCTGGATAACGGTGTCAAAACGGAGACGTCCGAAGTGCGAATCCCGCTAAGCGGCGATTCTGAGATATGGCTACGGCTAGTAATAGACGGGCGCGAAAGCCGCTTCCTTTGGGCGCGGGACGGCGAAAGCTTCGTAGAGATGGGCGGCGTATTCGATACCTCCGAGTTTTCCGACGAATATTGCAAATATGGGGAATTTACGGGCAGTTTTATCGGCATTTTCTGTGTGGACTCGATGCTCCATAGGCAATGCGCGAATTTTGAATGCAATTATTAGTCTATCAATCCAGCATAATCTATGATATATTGATTGGCATATCGGTTCATTTTTTCTTTGATACAGAGGCTCTGGGCGCGGCGCCGTGTATAGACGATCTGTATATATTCGAAAATGATGAAAGGCTGGAGCGAAAATGTCAGTTGTATTTGAAGACTTTTTGAAAAATGTGCCGGAGGTAAATAGAGCTTTTGTTTCCAATATACACGATGAGCTTTTGGGGCAAGGCTGCAAGCTGGATATCAAGGAAGCAAAAAGCGGTTACGCAGCCTCTTACCGCTGGGATAAGAAAACGGTGATGAACTGGGTTTTCCGCAAGACGGGCATGCTGGCGCGTATCTACGGCGACAACGTTCGGCGGTATGAAGCGGAAATCGCGGCACTACCGGCGGATATGCAAGCAAAAATGACGGCCTCGCGCGATTGCAAGCGCCTGCTTAATCCGTCGGAGTGCAGCGATACCTGCGTTATGGGCTTTGTTTACAACCTCGATGGAAACACATATAAAAAATGCCGCAACGACGGCATGTTCTTCAATCTTTCGGACAAAACCGCACCGCATATTCAAAAGTTGGTCTGTGCCGAGGTAGCGGCGCGCAAGGCTGCTATGTAGAATACAGGCAATTTACGGCATATAGGGGAGCGCGGCGCGCTCCCCTATATGCGTATGTGTGTTTTGGGGGCGCCGCGTGCTTACAGCGAAGAAGCGTTAGGCTTTTCAAGCGGCTTGTATAGTACGTACCCGGTGATGATCCCGAAAAGGAGCATGGATGAAAGCATCTCCGCGAAATGCGCCCACCGGACGGTATCGGGGAACAGGGGGTTCGGGATAACCAATACGATGGCTGTCGTAAGATAAACTAGGCAAACGCTTATTAAAAATGCCTTCTTGTTCTTGCGCAGCATGGACAGCAGCGGCAGCGTAAACGAAACGAACATCAGCCCGCGAAGATACTGGAAGGGATAAATGATCAGCTCGTTGTTCATAAGCTGGCCGATAAAGCCCGCGTCCACCGCGCTTCCGGAATAAAATACCCTCAAGTCCTCAAACTGCCACGCCACAAAGTATCCGAACAGAAAGTAGACGACGGCGTAGACGGCCCCGAGCACTGCGATCCGCTTTATTAGCGGGACAATAGGCAGCGATCCGGCTTCAGGAGATGCCTCCTTTCGGCCATAGAATTTGACTAAGAGCAGCGTTGCGGCGACGATCGACGGCAGCGGCGCAAGCATGATCAATAGGACGTCCCCTGTTGTTAGCGCCTCGAAAGCGCCGCCGAAAAACAGGGTTTCGATCTGTGTCATGAACGAGGCGACCATAAATACCGAGAAAACGATACCGGCGATTCGTTTTGCGCCTCTCCACGAGGAACGCGAAACTAAGAAATGGAGCAAGAAGCAATTAAATACGCTGATAACCATAAGAAAAACAGCCGAAAGCGGGTCGGCGGCGGAAGAGTTTACGCTCTTAAAAGCCTGCGAAAACGGCAAAAACATGTTGGGCAAGGTATAAAGGACGCTGTAAACAAATACGACTAACATGAACTTAAAGAACTTTTTCATTGTAGAAACCATACCTTTCTTATACTATTCGAATGTGTTGCGGAAAATGGTTTTCATCTCCCTTGGCTTAATCATAACTCATTACCCTACGTCATGAGCAATACTTTTTTATAATATTTTTTAACAAATGTATATTTATTTTTCTGTTTATCGCTGCGGAGATACGTTTTAAATATAGTTTTGTATCCATTTTATAAAATGCATTGACTTCAATATTTAGGTATGTAATATAGAAGTCGAGACAGCTTGGCTCAGGCACGGGTTCGCCCGTTTACGACGAGCAAGGGGCGATAGTAGGCGCGGTATCCGTCGGGTTCCGGCTGGATCAAAATCAGTTCGTGGATTCGGTAAAAGCGCTTACCGGCGATGAAACCACAGTGTTTTTAGGCGACGAGCGCATTTCCACAACAGTCCAGAACGAAGAATGAAAGCGGCGCTTTTATAATGGAGATCGCGGATTTATCCAAGGAGCAGTCCGCCGGAATCTCGCAAATCAATACGGGTATCGACCAAGTGGCGCAGGTAGTTCAGCAAAATAGCGCCATCGCGCAGGAGTCGGCCGCCTCCTCGGAGGATATGAGCGGGCAGGCGACGCTATTGAAGCAGCTCATCGCGCTGCCGGGCGCACAGCATTGAATATATAGCCATACAATGATAGCAGTACTATCAAAGGGGCTATAATAATGTTTGATATAGAATTCCGGCTAAAAGACCCGGCAGCCGAACCTATTGTTTTTTGGAGCGTTACGCACGCCCAGTATATATCAGCCGCGGGCAACCTTACTGAAATAAGCAGCGCCAATATACCCGAGTATGATTTCATGGCAAACGTGAGCGGAACGTATAAATTCTATTCTTATGACGGTTTTATGTACACGTTTGAAATTAAGGATGTCGCCGCCGTGAACGCGCATCACCTTGTTTTCAACCCGTATTATAGTATTTTTGTCATATAATCGCCATTGCAGACAGCGTTTTGTCTTCTACTTAAACGCGCAAGCCTCGATATGGTCGTTTACGACGCCGGTCGCCTGAAGGTGGCTATAAATAATAGTACTGCCGACGAACTTGAAGCCGAGGCGCTTCATGTCA
Organism: Christensenella sp. UBA941; assembly: GCA_002293365.1. Lineage (GTDB taxonomy): Bacteria > Bacillota > Clostridia > Christensenellales > UBA941 > UBA941. The sequence continues at coordinate 10,919 of DBDD01000273.1, forward strand.
TTGCTGATTTTGTCGGACAGAGGCGTGGACGCGGGTATTTCATCCTGCGTGACCCAATGGTTAACTACCGGCTTGCCGCCGACATAGTCCCAGATAAAGCCGCTAAGCGAGCCGAGCTTTAAAGCGGCCTGCGCGTTTGCGACGGCGGCGTTGATTTTCAGCCGGTTCCGGACGATGCCGCTGTTTTGAAGCAGCTCCGCTATTTTCGCTTCGCCGTAGGCGGCGATTTTCTCTATATCCCAGGCGTCGAACGCCAAGCGGTAGTTTTCGCGCTTGTGGAGTATGGTGGACCACGACAAGCCCGCCTGCGCCCCTTCGAGCACGAGCATTTCGAATTGCGTGCGCTCGTCGTAGCACGGCTTGCCCCAAAAGTTATCGTGATATTCGCGCATTTGCGCGTCGGCAATATCGCCCCACGGGCAGCGGATTATTTGGTTAGTCATATCGTTCTCCAAAAAAACGTTATTTTGACCCAAGCGCTGATTGTCATATTATCATTATCACAATAAGGCAGCTGGCCTGTCAATAATACCGCGCTATTTCTCCGGGCTTTATTTGCGGATGCGCGTAGCGTCCGCGGCTTTGCGTCTTGTCCTTGTAGTTGATCGCTCGTTTCGGGCAGTGCTGCAAGCAAGCGACGCAGCGCTCGCATTTATTCCCAAACACGGGCTTGCCGCCCTCTATCGCGATATTTTTTACGGGGCATAGCGACGCGCAAAGCCCGCAGGCCATACAATCGCCGCTTACTTTATAGTTCAGCGCGGTTTTGTTTATTTCTTTCATATAGCCGAGGTGCTGTTGGTAGAGGAACTGGTTTACCGGCTTGATTTTTACTTCGCGCTTATTTACGATATCGCAAATTATGGGCGCGGCGCGATTTGCGGACTGTTCCGCGATTTTTTCCGCCCGCTTGCTCATGCCGTAATTGATAATGGAATTTTTGAACATGCGCACGCTCGCTCCATAATTAAGATGTACGCCGCGCTCCGCTAATATGGCGTTCGCCTGCGGGATAGCGTTTAGCGCCAAGCCGCCGCAGGTAGTGACGGCGAAGTAATACCCGCCGCCTTCCGGGAACTGCGCTTTTAGGAAGAAGTCGGCGACTATTAGCGGCGACGCCCAGCCATATGTGGGGTATACGAACCCGACGCGATCCAGGCCGCTTGGTATGGCCATGTCCATGCCGGCTTTTATGGCGAGCAGCTCGCATTCGGATAACTTGGCGGCGATCTCTTTTGCCAGCCATAAACTGTTGCCCGTTCCGGTAAAGAAGTAGATTCTATTCATCGCGGCTCCCCTTTTCGGATATTAGTCGGCGGCGCGGTACGTGAAGCGGATGAAGTAAATATATCATACTTATCAGTAAATGCGAACCATAAAAAACAGTATTTATATGCTCGGATTGTGTATTTTTGTGCCTGATGATATGATTATCGGGATTGTATTGCGAAGGGGAGGCGGCAAAGTGCGTCCAAACGAAGTATTGCGCGAGTATTTCGGCTACGACGAATTCCGCGAGGGACAGGCCGAAATTATCGAAGCGCTGGGGGCGGGGGCGGGGGCGGGGAGAGACGCGTTTGGCGTAATGCCCACGGGCGCGGGCAAGTCGCTGTGCTATCAAATTCCGGCGCTGCTGCTTCCGGGGGTGACGCTCGTAATAACGCCGCTCATCTCGCTCATGCGCGACCAGGTTTTGGCCCTGTGCGCCCATGGCATTCCCGCGGCGTTCATAAACAGTACGCTAACCGAGGCGCAGATGAATAGAGCTATGGCAAACGCGCGCCAAGGGCGGTATAAGCTTATATACATAGCGCCGGAGAGGCTGTTAACACCCGCCATGACGGAGCTGACAAGGTGCCTGAATATTTCGCTCATCGCCGTGGACGAGGCGCATTGCATATCGCAATGGGGGCAGGACTTCCGCCCGAGCTATATGGATATTCCGAAATTTGTCGAGGCCTTGCCCGTTCGCCCCCCTATTGCGGCGTTTACGGCGACGGCCACGCCGCGCGTGCGCGCGGATATCCTCGAAACTCTGGCGCTTAAAAACCCGCTCGTCAAGGTTGCGGGGTTCGACCGCCCCAATCTGTATTTTGAGGTGCAGAGTCCGAAGGATAAGTACGCGGCGCTTAAACGCTGGCTTAAAGAAAATGAAAGCGGTATCGTATATTGCTCTACGCGCAAGGAGGTCGAGAGCGTTGCGGCGCGGCTGCAAGCGGAGGGATATTCGGCGGCGCGGTATCACGCGGGGCTTCCCGACGGCGAACGAAGCGGGGCGCAGGACGATTTTCTGTACGACCGCGTGAAGCTAATCGTCGCGACAAACGCCTTCGGCATGGGTATCGATAAATCGAACGTCCGGTTTGTCATACATTACAACATGCCGCAAAACGTGGGAAGCTATTATCAGGAGGCGGGGCGCGCCGGACGCGACGGCTTGCCCTCGGATTGTATCCTGAACTAACCGGGGATATGCTGCTTGTCCAAGTCGAAACGGAGGAGGCGCATATACAAATATCCCGCGTCGCGGACAGCATAAACGCCGTTTTGATTCGCTACGGCAAGCCGAAAATCAGCGGAATGAAGCTTAACGCCGCGCTGGTTGAGGCAGGATACCTGAAAGCGGAAAACGGCAATAAGCTGCCGAGCGAGCGCGGGAGTGAACTCGGAATAATAACGATAGAGCGGCATTCGTCGCGGGGAAACTATACGCAGTGCCTGTTTGGGGAGCGCGCGCAGCGGCTGTGCGCAGAACTTGCGGCGCGGGATTTGGGATAAATCGCGCGCTGGCCCTTGGAATGAGCAAACCCACGGGCGAATACAGTTCGCCCCTACAGGTTTTCCGCTAATCGGCTTTGTCTATGGCAGTATCGCCAGATTATATTTGTTTCCGCCGTCATTTTTCGATGCGCGCAGCATATCATTTGCAAGCTCAAGGTAGTCGTCGCGGCTGTTAGCATGCTGGACGCGTCCGCTCGCCACGCCTATGGATACTGTGACGTATTCGGCAATATCACTCTTTTTGTGGGGGATATCCAAGCCGCGTATGGCGTGCAGCATCTTGCGGGCTACAAGGCGCGCGCCGTATTTATCGACATTTGGAAGAACAGCGACAAACCTCTCGTCATAGCGCGCGACAAACTCGTCTTCATTGAATATGCAGCTTTTAAGCGCGCCCGCGACGCGTTTGAGGCACTCGCCGCCCTTTTGTTTACCGCCGCTATACTGTTCGAAACGGTCGATATCGATCATCATAAGGCTCAATACGCCGTCGGATTCGGCTAATTGGCTTATGACGCTCTTTATGTACTCTTCAAAGAACTGCCGGTTGTAGATTTCCGTAAGCGGGTCGCAGTATAGCTTCCCATTTTCCGCCCCGGCAGGAAGAGCGTTCTCTTGATTTGCCGGCTCGGGACGCTTCTTGGCCTCTTCAAGCAGCTCCTCATACCGCATCTCTTTTGCTTCACGCAGGTGGGAAATCATCTGAATCTGGTTACGCACTCTAAGCTTTACGATTGCCGGATTGAACGGCTTGCCGATATAATCGGCGGCCTGGAGCGAAAGCCCCTTTTCCTCCGCTTCCGGATTATCCAGCGCGGTTATGAAGATAACTGGGATTTCGCGCGTCCTTTCGTCGTTTTTCAGGACGGCTATCACTTCGTAGCCGTCGATGTTTGGCATGAGAATATCGAGCAATATGACGTCGGGCTGCTTTTCGGCGGCGGTTTGTATGGCTTGGAAGCCGTTTTTGGCTATATAAAGCTTGTAATCGGCTTTGAGAATATTGGCAAGCAGCCTTAGGTTCGGCCCCGAGTCGTCTACTATGAGTATGCTGAATTTCTTTTTATCGCCCATGATGATACCTCATTACGTCAACCGTCGAAGTGTCCGAGAAGATAATCCCTAAACAATAAATCCTCATTGCAGATATGGGAAATCCACCAGCCCTTCAGGAATTCGAGGAAATGATGCGGATCTTTATTATAAAGACTCTTTTTCCCCGTGTGCAACAGATTCTCCATCAGCTCGCGATGCAAATCGTGATGCCTTTTCGCCTGTGAGAAATCGAGCATTTCAAGGAAAGCTTCCTCGATCTCAAAGTGAACCTGCGTGTAGTCGCTCATCATTTGGATTATGGGAGCGAACGTGTTTTCGATGTAATTATGCCGGATTCCAAAGTGCAGCGAGTTGATCATCGTTACGATCCCGCGGTGCTGCTCGTCGAGTATCGGTATGCCCAGATTATACTTGTCGTCCCAGATGATAAAAATATTATGGTTCAAAAGAAGGTGGTGGGTGTTTGTAGCCGTTTCGATATTCGATAAACTGGACGCCATCTCTCCAGCCTCCAATATTTGTAAATTTAGATCAGTATAGCATGTTATTATACTATTTAACAACAATAAAAAGAAGCGCTGAAGTCATGCGAGGTTAATAGGGGCGATTTTATTGTCCGCTTTTTACATTGAATTAATATAAGTCGCTATGTTATACTGCATCGTTGCGCAAATTATAGGAGGAAATATGCGGCTTTTTCAGGATAAACGCTTTTATATATCGCTATTCGCGCTTGCGCTACCCATAGCCTTGCAGGATCTTATTAAATTCGGCACGAACATGCTTGACAACGTCATGGTCGGCGCGCTGTCCGAGGTGGAGATATCCGCCGTCAGCATCGCGAACCAGCCATATTTCATATTCGCGCTGCTGGTATTCGGGCTGACCAGCGGCGGAACCGTCCTAGCCGCCCAATACCATGGCAAGGGAGATATCGCTGTCGTCCGAAAGGTAGTCAACATAACCTTCGCCTATTCCTTGGCGGCGGCGGCAGTATTTACGGTCTTCGTGCTTCTTTTTCCCGAATTTGTCATGAGCATATTTACGCCGGAGCCCGCGGTAATACGCGCCGGCGCGGAATATCTTCGGATACTGGGCTTCGCGTATCATCTATACGCGGCGACGACCGTCTGTATAATGATGCTGCGCAGCGTACAGATTACCACACCCACGCTATTGGTCAATATTCTCTCGTTTTTCGTGAACGCCTTTTTGAATTGGGTGCTCATCTTCGGCAACCTGGGAGCGCCTATGATGGGCGTCCGCGGCGCGGCGCTGGCTACGCTCGCCGCGCGCGCCTTGGAAGCCGTACTGTGTATAGCCTATCTGCGGTTCGCGGACAACCCGCTCAGGTTTCGGTTCTCCGGACTTACGCGCCTTAGCCGCACGCTGCAAAGGGATTTCTTTCGCTATAGTATGCCCGTTACGGTCAACGAGCTCGTATGGGCGCTGGGAACTTCGGGCCTGTCCGTCGTATTGGGCCGGCTAGGTACGGACGCTATGGCTTCGGCCAGCATAACGTCCTCCGTAGCGTCGCTGATGTCCGTTATGCTATTTGGTACGAGCGGCGCGGCGGGCATATTGATCGGCCGGGCCGTCGGCAGCGGGGATTTCGAGAGGGCAAAGCGCAACGCGAATTCGTCGCTATTCGTCAGCGTCGTTTTAGGTGTGATCATGTGCGCGGCCGCTTTGCTCCTTCGTGATTTTATTATCGGGTTATATAATATTACACCGGAAACTACGGCGATCGTCCGCTCGTTTTTGACGCTGCTGGCGTTTCTTTTGCTATTTGAGTCCGTCGGTCTGAACGTTATAACGGGTATATTGCGCGGCGCGGGCGATACGAAATTTGCGATGTATATCGATGTTCTTACGCTCTGGCTGCTGGCATTGCCTTTGGGCGCGCTTATGGCGTTCGTATTCGAAGCGCCGCTGTTCATCGTCTACTGCGCGCTGCGCTGCGACGTGTTTGTGCGGTGCGTTGCGTGCTTGTTCAGGGTTCGGGGGACTAAGTGGATTCGGAACGTCACTTTGCCACTTGCTAAAGAGAACTGATATATGCTATAATCCCATCAATCGAGTTCGAACTTTAATCCGGCACGGAGAGGCCGGGAAGGCGAATGGTTTTTGCATATACGCCTTCCTTAAACCCGGAAGGCTTTTTTGTTGGGTACGCGCTTTTTCTGAGAGAAAAAGCTGTGCAAAAAGACCATATATTGAGGATTCTAAAGGAACAATGTGTTCCTTTAGCGGGGTTTGGGGCAGCGCCCCAACGTACTCTTTAGCATTCGGAAGGGGTGAGCCAGTGGAAAACAAAGCCGTCGTCATGGACGCGCGCGATATGGACAGGGCGCTTACGCGCATTGCGCACGAGATAGTCGAGCGCAACAAGGGCGTTGAGAACGTCGCGCTTATAGGCATACGCCGCCGCGGCGTGCCTCTCGCCAAGCGTTTAGCCGAAAAGATCGCCAAAACCGAAGGGCAGGAAGTAGAGGTCGGGATACTCGACATAACGCTCTACCGCGACGACCTTTCGACGCTTAGCGAATATCCCGTTATAAACAGTACGGAGATCCCGTTCATCGTCGCCGGGAAGACGCTCGTGATGGTGGACGACGTTTTGTATACAGGGCGCACGGCGCGCGCCGGGATGGAAGCGATTATAGACCTCGGACGGCCGGAGCGCATCCAGCTCGCCGTTTTGGTGGACAGGGGCCATAGGGAATTGCCGATACGGGCCGATTTCGTCGGGAAAAACGTGCCGACGTCGCGGCAGGAGGTCGTGCTCGTTCAGCTCGAATCGGTGGATGGCACCGAGCAGGTTTGCATTAGATCGTTAGGAAATGGGGCTATGTGATAGCCCTTTTATTTTGCAAATAACACGGAGGTAACCCATGGCATTTAACCGCAAGCATCTATTGGGATTGCAAGGCGTGACGCGGGACGAGATAGAAACGATCCTGGTCACCGCCGCGAACATGAAGCAGATCGTGCTTGGCCCGAACAAAAAAGCGCCGCACCTGGCGGGGAAGTCGATCACGACGCTCTTCTATGAAAACTCGACGCGTACGCGTATGTCGTTCGAGCTCGCGAGCAAATACATGGGCGCGGCGGCGGCGAATATATCCGCTTCGGCTTCAAGCGTATCGAAGGGCGAAACGCTTATCGACACGGGCAAGACCATAGACGTCATGGGTACGGACGTTATCATAATGCGGCACCCCATGAGCGGCGCGCCGCATCTGCTCGCCAAGCACGTAAACGCCTCCGTCATCAACGCGGGCGACGGCATGAANNGATATGTTCACGATGCGCGAAAAGAAGGGGAAAATCGAGGGGCTGAAGGTCGCGATAGTCGGCGACGCGCTGCATTCGCGCGTGGCTCGGAGCAATATCCACGGCTTGACTACGATGGGCGCGAAGCTAACGCTCGCGGGCGCGCCGACGCTTTTGCCGCCGGAGCTGGACAAGCTTGGCTTCAAGATGACGACGAGCGTGCGCGAGGCCGTAGAGGGCGCGGACGTCGTCATGGGGCTACGCATACAGCGCGAGCGTCAACAGGCGGGGCTTTTCCCCTCCGTAGCGGAATACGCGAAGGAATTCGGGCTTTCGGAGGATATAATGTCTCTGGCCAGACCAGATGCGCTCGTAATGCATCCCGGCCCGATGAACCGGGGCGTCGAGATATCATCGAGCGTCGCCGATTCCGGCCAAAGCGCCATTACGGAGCAGGTAACCAACGGCGTCGCCGTGCGCATGGCCCTATTGTATCTCATAACGAGGAGGCAAGAAGTTTGAAAGTATTAATCAAAAACGCGAATATAGTCAATCCGGGCGAGGAGCTCGGCAAGCTGGATATTTTAATCGAAGACGGCACAATTTCGGACGCCGCGAAGGACATACAAGCCGACGCGGAAATTATCGACGCAAGCGGGCTTGACGCGTTTCCCGGCTTCTTCGATATGCACGTACATTTCCGCGAGCCGGGCTTCGAATATAAAGAAGACATCGAGTCGGGCGCTTTGGCCGCGGCGCATGGCGGGTTTACGGGCGTTGCGTGCATGCCGAATACGCAGCCCGTCGCCGATTCGCCCGCCGTTATCGAGTATATAATCAATAAGGGCAAGAAAGCGGGCTACGCCAAGGTCTACCCTATCGGCAGTATTACAAAAGGGATGCTCGGCGCGGAGCTATCCGAGATGGGCGCTTTGAAAGAAGCCGGGGCCGTCGCGCTTTCGGACGACGGCAAGCCCGTCGTAAACGCGAACACGATGCGCCTTGCCCTACAATACGCGAGCCACTTCGATCTGCCTCTGATCGAGCACTGCGAGGTTCCGGAGCTATCGGCGGGCGGCCTGATGAACGAAGGGTTCGTTTCGTCGCTGGTGGGTTTAAAAGGGATTCCGTACACGGCGGAAACCATTATGGCCGTGCGCGACATACTTTTGGCCGAATCGCTCCATACGCGCGTACACATCGCGCACGTTTCCGCCGCCGCGACAGTAAACGCCATACGCGACGCGAAAGCGCGCGGCGTGAAGGTGACGTGTGAAACCGCGCCGCATTATTTCAGCGCGACGGACGAGCT
>DBDD01000198.1 GCA_002293365.1 Christensenella sp. UBA941
GCGAACGTGGACGCGATCATGGCTTTCTACGAGCTATATCTCTCCGACGAGGCGCTCGACGCTTACGCCGCGACCTCCCTGCCCGACGGCCCATACTGCGTAAAGGGTTATGCGCTGCCCGACAACGCCTACAAGGCCGTCCGCGAGGATATGCAAGCTTACTTCGACGCCGGCAAGACCATCACCGCTCTGGAGTTTATGACGCCAGTCAAAGGCCCCGCCTGCGACCGTATCTGCCTTGAGGTCGGCTCCGGCCAAATCTCCGCCGAGCAGGGCGCGTCCGATTACGATGAGGATTGCAAAAAGCAAGCGCTGCAGCTTGGATTGAACTGGTCCTAATGAAAATAAGTTNNCCGCTTCTTAAAGGAGGGGGCGGCGCGAATGAATCGCAAACATATATACTCCGGCTGGTTTTTGCTTCCCGCTATCGTAGTATTCGGTATCTTCTTTCTTTTGCCTATGGTCATGTCGCTGTTTTTCAGCCTGACCGTATGGGATTTTGATAGCTGGAGCTTTATAGGGCTTGAAAACTTCAGGGTTTTCTTTTCAGAGCGCACGCTCAACGTCAGCGTGCTGAACACGCTGAAATACGCCGTGCTTACGAGCGGCTTGAAGGTAGTGCTCGCTTTCTTCCTGGCATTATTCCTCAACAGCAAGATTAAAACCAAGGGCTTCCTGCGCGCGGTCGCGTTCTTCCCGAACTTGGTTTCAACGATTGCCGTTGGTATAACCTTCCGGGCGCTCATGCATCCGAGCAAAGGCATCATAAACGGCGCATTGGAGCTATTGGGTATCGTGGGCGTCGATTGGCTAGGCAACCCTGATATCGCTCTTCTCAGCATCATCATAACCGACGTCTGGAAGGGCGTAGGTGTGGCAACGGTAATATATTTGGCAGGGCTTCAATCAATCGACCGCAGCTACTACGAGGCCGCGTCCTTGGACGGCGCGAGCAGATGGCAGCAGATACGGGATATCACCCTTCCGCTCGTCCGTCCCGCAATGAATTCCGTAATCATCCTATCGTTCGTCGGCGGTATGCGCAGCTTCGACCTCATCTGGGCGATGACCAGCGGCGTACCCACAGCGGCCACAAACGTCATAGCGTCTGCCGTCTACGGCCAATACGCAGCGGGATTCTATGGGCTCGCCACGGCGGGCAACGTCGTCATGCTGGTGCTGATATCACTGATCGTATTCCCGCTGCAAAAATTCCTTATAAGCAGGGAGGTACAATGATGAAAACCAAGACTAAGCCAAACAAAAAGAAATACAATTGCATCGGGGATATAGTCGGCGTTCTGGCCGCGACGGTAGTCTTTATCGTACCGTTCCTGTTTATGCTGTTTAATTCGCTTAAAGACAAAAAGGAGGCCAATTTCCTAAACCTCGCGCCGCCATCTTCCGTCGAGTGGGGTAACTATCTAGACGTAATCCAGACCGACAAATATACCATCCTGCGCGCGTTTTTAAACAGCGGCCTCATCACCCTGTTTTCGGTTATCCTGCTTACGGTTCTATGCTCTATGGCGGGGTATGTGCTCCAGCGCAGACGGGGCAAGCTCGCGTCGGGCGTCAATATGATCGTGCTCATCGGGCTGATGGTTCCCCCGGCGATTCTGCCTACCATTTGGGTCATGCAAGGCTTGCAGGTGTACCGTTCCATGTTCGGCATGATATTGGTTGAGGCGGCGTTGCAGATTCCGTTTACGATCATGCTCTACAGGGGCTTTATGAGCTCGATACCAGCCGAGCTGGAGGAAGCGGCCGTCATAGACGGCTGCGGGCGCTGGCGCGTTTTCTTCAAAATTATCTTTCCGCTGTTGAAGCCCGTGACGGCGACAGTAATAATTCTAAACGCCGTTACGATATTCAACGACTTCACGAACCCGCTCTACTTCCTGCCTGGCTCGGAAAACGTCACGGTTCAGCTTACGCTCTACCGTTATATGGGGCAATTTGCCAATTCCTTTAATTTACTCTTTGCCGATGTTATAATAATAACGATTCCCATGCTTATATTGTTCATCATCTTCAATAAGAAGATCGTCGCGGGCATGGTCGCGGGGGCTGTTAAGGGATAAAATTGCAAAGGGGCGTCGCCGTGCGGTTTCAAACCAAAATGAGCATAACCTACGCCGTGTTCATACTGCTCGTCGGCGTCGTTATTTCCTTCATATATTATCGGTACAGCGTAAGCCAGTACCGCCAAACGGAGGAAAAGAATCTGGAGATCGCCGCACAGCAGGCGGCCAGCCAGATCGACGAGCTTATAAAGCCGATGGAAATGCGCACACAGTACATTCTATCCGATCCGAAAATATTGGAAGGCATCCGCTTTTTGGCCTCGCCGCCGCTCGGCGAGGCTAACGCCGGTTATTTGGAAAACGCCCGCAGTACGGTTCAAGCGGGGGTGCTCCTCGACTACGTGATGAACAGCTTTTATAGAGTCGTGCTGTTCAATCAAGGAGGCGAAGTCATATCGAGCCGCGCGGCCCCGCCTGAATTGACGCAAACGACCGTGGATTTTGAACGTATGCCTTGGTTAAGCGACGTAGATGCAGCAAAGGGGAAGCCGGTGCTTGTCGGCTCGCACGAGGATACGTGGGGGTTGCGCAGCCGCCCGGAGGTATTTTCGCTGATTCGGGCCATTCAGGGCCGGGGCATGGGCTATATTGAGGTTCAGCGCACCGTCGCGAGCGTGGCCGAGGCTATCGCTCTGCCCAAAGAAACGCTGGATGTCATGGTATTCTTATCTAACGGCGAGCTGCTGTACACAAACGCGCAAAGCGGGAACGCGGTCGCATATTACGACGCTTTACAGGAGGAAGCCGTATTCGAGACCGAAATAGGCGGCAAAGCCGAGCTTATCGCCGTAAGCTATTCGGCCTACGGTGCTGTCGTTATGGTTATGGAATCCATGTCGGAAATTCAATCGGGCAGCGGCTATATCGTATCCATTACTGTAGGCATAACCGCGATCTTCTGTTTTATATCGATGGCCTTCGTCGTTTTGGCGTCGCGCTTTCTCACAAGGCCGCTGCGCGAATTACGCAACGTCATGGGGCAAACGCGGCTTGAAACCCTCGGCAACGAAATCACGGTGACGATGTCGAATAACGAGCTCGAAGCGCTGAGAATCTCGTATCAGAACGTGCTCGAACGCCTGCGTGAATCGATTATTAAGGAAAAGCAAGCTACCATCCTACAGCTCCAAGCCCAATTCGATCTGCTTCAAGCGCAGGTAAACCCGCACTTCCTCTATAACGTGCTGAATGTGATCTCACAGCGCGGAGCAGAAAACGACGACGAAGTAATATGCGACCTTTGTACCAGCCTTGCCTCCATGCTGCGCTACTCAACAAATACAAAGCAGCGCTACGCGACGATTGAACAGGAACTTAGGTATCTGGAGCAGTATTTTTATCTGCTCAAATCACGCTACAAGCATAAGCTGAGTTATTCCATAGATATTCACGCCGGGCTTTACGATCAAATCATCCCCAAAATCGTGTTGCAGCAGATTGTTGAAAACTGCGTGAATCACGGCTTCGCCAATGCCGTAGACGATATGCGCGTCCAAATTAGCGGCTATATTAACGACAATCGATGGGTACTTTTGGTGCGTGACAACGGGCAGGGTATAAGCGAAGCCCAACTTGACGAAATCCGAGAAAGAATCGCGGAAGTAAAAGCCCGGATAGTAAGGGAGCGCGCTCAGGTTGAGCTGGAGATCGGGGGAATGGGGCTTTCCAATACTTACGCGCGGTTATACCTAAAGTTCGGAGACGATTTGAACTTTGAGATTCGCAACAGAGAAAATGGAGTCGAGGTAACAATCAGCGCGACGATAGCGGAGGATAGAAACGAGGATGTATAGGGCAATGGTTGTGGACGACGAACCGGCGGCGCTTGAATTCATCTGCTCAGTCATAGATAAAAAATGTTCGGGCTTTGAAATTGCCGCGCAAGCCGGTAACGGCGAGGAAGCTCTTGAGCTTATGGATGCGGTGAAGCCTGATATCGTCATCACCGATATTAAAATGCCTCGCATGGACGGTATTGTCTTGGTTTCCCGCCTGCACGAACAGTACCCCGAAGTCGCCACGGTTATCGTCAGCGGCTATCAGGATTTTGAATACGCCAAGGGAGCGATTCAATCCGGGGTAAGCGATTATCTTTTGAAGCCGCTCAAACCCTCGGACATGCAGAATCTGCTAAGACGGATCGAAATCAAGCTTGACCGCCTGTATCACAACCGCCGCACGGAATTGATGAGAGCGATGTGCGGCAGCGGCAACTTTGAGAACAAATTGAATATTGACCGCTATTTCCCTTCTCCGGTATACTATGCCGCGATCATACGCAAGAACGGGCTACCCAAGCGATTTACCCGGCAGACCGGCTTCGAGATATTCTCTACGGAGGATGAAGCCGTCATGTTGTACGGCCGCGACGAAATGGAGGCGCTGTATCTCTACCCCGAGGACATGCTCGGAGGTAAGCCATTCTTCGATACTGTCCGACAATGGTATGATCAGGAGCAAGAGCCGCGCTGCTACATTACCGCAGTGTATCATAATGCGCCATTCCAAATCAGCTTGTTTCCCGGTATTGTGAAAACGCTGTACAATAAGCTCGATGAATGCATCGTTGTCGGTCAAAATCAATTTATAGAGGATAAAGAAAAAACTCATGGCAACGAGCCGGCGCACAGGGAACAGGAACAGCGCAAGCTGGTTGAAAATTTAATGCGGAGCGAAAACGGCGACCGTTTGCTGGACGAAACCGGCAAACTGGTTGATATATGGCGCGACGCGGGTCATAATCAGCTCTACATAGAAAACCAGCTCCGTTCTATACTGAATTATCTAAATGAAAAGCCGGACTTCACTAATATTTACGGCAACTGCGCATTCTTATTGGACGAGATGTTATATAATGCCGCCAGCATGGAAGAGCTCAAGCGCGAAGTTACCGCCCTGCTGCGACTGACGATTCCCGCGCATTCTAAAGCGGAGGCTGACGAAACAGAGCGTCTTTTCAAGGTGATTTTGACTTATCTTCGCAGCCATATGGAAGAGCCTCTGACCATCGGCGCGCTTTGTGAGAAATTTAAACTGTCTCAGGCTACATTAAGCCGCTGGTTCCGCAAGTATAAGGGAATGTCTTTCGGAAATTACCTCACGGAAACGCGGGTTGAGAAAGCGAAGCAGATGCTCTCTCAAAATCCCGACATCCATATCAAAGACGTTGCGGAGCGCTTGGGCTACTCCGACCAATTCTATTTCAGCAGGATATTCCGCTCCATCGTCGGCATATGTCCGAGCGATTTCGCACACAATGGAAAGCAACAAAGCAAAAACGAGGAGCTTGCGTAATGGTTTATAGAGGATTTCAGAATATCAAAGTATCCGCTCTAGGTTTTGGCGCAATGCGCCTGCCGACCATCGGCGACGAGTGGAACTCGCCAATCGACGATGCTCTAGCGGGCCAGAAGGTCGATTATACCATAAATAAACTAACACTTTTTGGGGCTAGCAATCTCTACAATTCAACGCGCATGCTGCCTAAAGTGTGGATTTAACCGGCACTCTGATATCAACGCTTTTTTCTTTGAAGTACCACCTTGACAAAACCGCTCTTTTCACAGTGTAGTTTTGTATGCGATTCTGAGCCGGGATTTATACGGGCGCTTGTATTACGGGCGACACCNNTATGTTACGAATGGTACGTTTGATTCCTACCTCTGGCAGACGCTCGAAAACAAGCAGCGCTTTATTTCGCAGATCATGACTGGAAAATCTCCCGTGCGTACCTGTGAGGACATGGACGAGGTGATGTTTTCATATGCGGAGATAAAAGCCATGTGCGCTGGCGATCCGCGTATAAAGGAAAAAATGGACTTGGATTTGGAAGTGGCGCGGCTGCGGCTTATTAAGTCTGAGCATATGAATACGCATTTTCGTTTGCAGGACGATCTTATCCAGCACTTCCCCGAAGCTATCCAAGCGGCGAGGGAACGTATCGCTGGTTACGAAAAAGATATCAGGCATTTGAAAACGTTTGAAGCGCAAGCCCCATCAGTCGAAGCGGCGCAAAGCGCCGATACTCCCGCATCCTCCGCTGCTGCTACGACTAAAAAGCCCGATGCTCCGCTCTTTCATCCCATGACGATTCTCGGTAAAACCTATTCGGATAAAGAGAAAGCGGGTGCGGCGCTGCTTGCCGCTTTAGGCGAGGCAAAGGGCAAGGAGCAGGCGCCGATTGGATCGTATAAAGGGTTCAACATGCTGCTTGAATTTAATGGCTTCGACAATAAACATATACTCACGCTAAAAGGCTCTATGAGCTACCGCACTGATCTTGGGAG